>JAYVYS010000304.1:0-2106 GCA_043784005.1 Isosphaeraceae bacterium | reverse complement strand
GAGGATCGAGCGCTCGCGGAAGAGTTGGTGGCCGACCCCAAGGAGCGGGCCGAGCATATCATGTTGGTTGACCTCGGGCGCAATGACGTCGGGCGCGTTTCGGATTTCGGCAGCGTGCAGCTTTCCGACGTGATGAAGGTCGAGCGTTACTCGCATGTGATGCATATTACTTCAAACGTGACGGGCCGAGTCAGCGAGGGGAAGACCGCGTTCGATGCGCTTCGCGCAGGACTTCCCGCGGGAACCGTCTCTGGCGCGCCCAAGGTCCGCGCGATGGAAGTGATCGATGAGGTTGAGCCCCAGAAGCGCGGACCTTATGGGGGGGCCGTGGGTTATATCGACTTCACTGGCAACATGGATACGTGCATTGCGTTGCGGACCCTCGTTTTCCAAGGCAAGACAGCTTACATCCAGGCGGGCGGAGGCGTGGTCTACGATAGTGTTCCGGCCGACGAGTATGAAGAGACGGTCAACAAGGCGCGCGGGCTGCTTAAAGCGATCGAGATCGCAGAAACACAGCTCTGAGCGATTTCAGAAAAAAGATGCTTCGCTCGTAACTTTTGCGCACATTTCAGCGGAATTTCTAAACTGAACCGTGCCGAGCTAAGCGTTGTCATGGAGTTACTCAAAGATTTGATGGAAATCAAGAAGGGGTTGGATGCGTTTCAGGACATGCTGGGAATAATCGTCGAGGAGGATGTCGAAGCGGCAAACTGAAGCGGATCAATCGGAAACAAGTGTGATTTCCACGGCTTCGAACTGGCGCCTGACTTCCTCAAGGTTGATCGCTCCGGCATCCCAGACGAGGGCGTTCGCGAGGGCGCAGGCGAAGCCGTGCCGTAGGAAACCTTCGGGTGGCAGGCCCGAAAGCCAGGCATCGGCGAGACCTGCGAGGAGGGAATCTCCTGATCCGATCGGGTTCACCGAGACGATTTTGGGAGGATGGACGCGAAAGGCTCGCCCGTGGATTCGGGCGATCGCCGGATTTGGACCGTCGGTCACAATGGCGCAGGCGACTCCGCGTCCCGCCCACCTCGTGAGGAGTTCCCGCAAGTCGGCGTCGGTGGGCGAGCGCTTTTGAAGATGCATTGCCGCTTCGCGACGATTGAGCTGAATCAGGTCGGGCCAGAAACCCCAGATGGCGTCAAGGGCGGGGCCGTAGGTGTCGAGGAAAACGGGGATCTTCGCACCTCGGGCCAGCGCGATCAGCTCGCTGAAAAGCTCGTGAGTGGCGGGCGAGGGGCTCGAGCCAGAAAGAGTGATCGCCTCGACTTCACCTTCCCTGAGACATTCTTGAACGCGTTGATGTAAGGCCTCGGCCTCTTTTGGAAGCACGGGGGGATCGGGGTCGAAGAAGGCGGACTGTTCGGGGGTCCCGTCGGTATGGACTGTGAGGATGATACGCGTCGGCGCTTCAGTTTGTACGAGGAGTGCATCGAGATTGTCTTGTTCTCGGAGCAAGGTCGCACAATGTGAACCCACCGGGCCGCCGATGAACATGACGGGGCGCGCGAGGCGGCCAAGACGGGCGAGGGTCCGAGCGACGTTATTGCCTTTTCCGCCCACGACCTCCCGGATGGCGGTTCCGCGAACTGAGTCGCCGGGGACCCAGTGAGGAACTGTCAGGGTGCGATCAAGACAAGGGTTAAGCGTAACACATAGGATCATGTGAGTTTTGCGTTGTGAGAATCACGACCCACGATTGTTCAACGTGTGCGAGTTCGGCTAGCGTCTCGACGGGACGGTCTTCTCGCGAGAGGAGGGGCGAAACCGATTCGCCTTCGGACGATGTAGAGGGGCCGACCGTTGACCTCCTGAAAAATCCGAGAGACGTATTCGCCGAGAAGGGCCAGGAAGAGCAACTGAGTCCCAGTGGAAAAACCGAGCAAACAGGCGACCCAGTACCAGCCTTGAGGCCATCCGGCTGCCGAGAGAGCGCGCGCTCCGCCCGCGACCAGGGCTGTAAGCGTTGCCAGAATCACGAATGCACCGATCGCTGCCGCCCAGCGGAGCGGGGTTTCGCTGAAGCCGATGAGCCCATCCAGAGCCAGTCCAAACAGCTTTCGCAAGGTGTATTTCGGTGGGCCGGAGTGCCGAGGCGATCGC
>JAYVYS010000303.1:0-7490 GCA_043784005.1 Isosphaeraceae bacterium | reverse complement strand
CCGCCGCGCCGGCTTCGCAAACCGACCGGTGAGCGTCGCAAACGACCTTGACGATATCATCCGCACGATCGCGCTTTATTCGGAGGCCCAGAGCGAGAGTGAATGAGCGGGGCGTAACTACGGGGTCGTCGAAGCCTCGGCGTTGAAGAGGTCGGAGAGGTTCATGGAGAACCCCGGAATGACTTCGCCGCCATCGAGTGAATCTTCGATACCGAGCATTTCGGCGTGTCTCAGCGATTGATAGTCTTGAACAATCTGTTGTTTGGGATAGATGATCCAGACTCGACGTACTCCAGCCCGAAAGTAGTCGTCGAGTTTCACGATAATCTCGATCGCGGTGTTACCTGGGCTGACAACTTCGACAGCAAGGTCGGGCACCACGTCCCACGCGGCGGAAGCTGGGAACGGTCGGTCACGTGGCCAACGTTCGTAGGAAACGTAAGCCAGGTCGGGACGTCGCTCGCGTTTCGGCAACGCAAAGAGTTGAAAAAGAATTTCGACGACAACCCGACCCGTTCGTCTCGACTTCAAGAAATGGACGACGATCGCTTGGTTCAAGACAAATGCAACCATTCCCTCATAAAAACCCATCGGCGTCGGCTCCACGAATTTCCCATCGACGACTTTGTAGAGCTTGTCCGCCCATCCGGGGGATGTCTCGTAGGATGGATCGAATGTTTCGCCCGCGTTCATGGGTTGGCTCCGTGTGCAGGAAAACGGACACCTTCGGTCAACCCGACCATACCACAAGGCGGTCGCGCGGTGGCGGCCGGAACGACTCTCCGTTATGATGAAAGTCACCTGATCGAGACTCTTCTCGCGAACGATCGAACCTGACGAAAAGGCAATCCGTCCGTGGCAACTTCTGTTCTGAAGATCGGTATTCACGGGGCGACGGGCCGCATGGGTACGCGTCTGATCCAGCTCATCGCGGCGGACCCGACCCTCACTCTCGGTGCCGCGATCGACCGCACGAGCCATCCGCAACTCGGCGCAGACGCGGGGACCATCGCGGGGGTCGGACCGCTCGGCGTTCCCTTGACCTCAGAGATCGCTCCCGAGGTCAAACTCGACGCGATGATCGATTTTTCGCTGCCAGAAGGAACGCTCTCGCTGGTTAAACCTTGCGGCTCGCGGGGTATCGCATTGGTCGTCGGCACGACCGGCTTTGATCCGAATCAAAAGAAGCTCATTGAGGCCGCCGCCGATCAGATCCCCATTCTGATCTCGGCCAATTTCAGCAAAGCGGTCAACTTGCTCATGAAACTGGCGGGGGAGGCGGCGCGGGTGCTTGGCGACTCGGCCGATATCGAGATTGTGGAGCGTCATCACCACTTCAAGAAAGACGCGCCCAGCGGCACCGCGCTGCGAATTGCCGACGTGATCGGTCAAGCCATCGGCTCAGGTCCAGAGCAATATGTCCACGGCCGCACAGGACTGACCGGCGAACGCCCGCGCGGCGAGATCGGGCTTCATGCGCTGCGAACGGGAGACAACCCGGGCGAGCATACCATCGTGTTCGGCCTGATGGGCGAATGCCTTGAACTCTCCCACCGCGCCTTGAATCGCGATGGCTTTGCCCGAGGCGCTCTCGACGCCGCGAAATTCCTCTTCGGGAAGCCGCCGCGCATTTATCACATGAGTGATCTTCTTGAATAACATGGATATGTGATTTATTATCTGTCGGGTGGGTCGAGTCTTGGAGGCTCACCGCACAATGTACGATGGGGGCCTCGAAGACTCAACCCACTCTAGACAGAAGCGAATGGAGATATTCCCGATGGTCCGTTGCGAGCAGGGCTACCTCTGCGAAGTTTGCGGTCTTGATGTTGAAGACGTGACCGGATCTGATCTCTACTTGCGCTTCGTGCTCGGAGAGGTTGATCCCGAGACGCTTCACGTACAGCCGGAGCGGCACCTCGCATGTAACCCGACACTCGCCCAATTTATCGTGGCGGACGGATTTCCTCCGTTAATCGTGACAGGGCCTTTCGCGAAATCAGAACTCGATCCCACGTTTGTCGCCGAGGAAGAAGCGCGGGTGACTCGCGGATACCTGCGATTGCTCGAAATCCCCGGCCTTGAACTACCGATCACGGAGTATCCGCTTCCCGAAGCAGTGGCCCATTGGCAGGATGCTCCCTCCACGTCCGAAAGTCGAGACTGAAACTCATGGCGCTTTTTCAACGCCGAGAGGCTTCAGGATCTGACGGGCTTCCGACTGGAGGAAGGCGCGATCCGACACGAGTGCTCTTCCTTGACGATGATGCGGAGCGTGCCACCGTCTTTTTGGCGACATGCCCACAGGCGGTCTGGGTTCAGACGGCCGCCGACTGCATGACGAGACTGGACGAGCCTTGGGATGAGGTCCACCTCGACCACGACCTCGGTGGGGAGCAATTTGTTGATATCAATCGCGACGACTGTGGCATGGAGGTCGTGCGATGGATTTGCCTGACGCCCCGTTCGCATCTGAGATCGACAAGGTTTTTCATCCACAGTCATAACCCGGTCGCCGCGACGGTCATGGGTGTGCAGATGGCGGTGTCCGGGTTCAATTGCGAGGTTCGTCCCTTCGGCACGTCGACGCAGGACAGCGCGGAAGCCGACATCGACCCGACAATTCCTCTCACGCCTTGGGCGAAGATACGCCGCGGAGTGCGGCGTTTGCTTGGTCTTCAGGATGAGATTGATCCGGCGTTCTATGATTATCTCGCCCAGCGGCCCGGTCCGGATGACCCTGCTCCCGAACGGCCCGACTTTAATTGGTCATCGCCGGCAGCCGGCATGCCCAAGCCCACAAGCGAAGGGCAGGAGGCCGGGCCTGCCAGCTGAATCGAAGCGGGCCAGAGCGGTTGTGGCATTGCTTTGGTGTGCGAGGAGCTTGCTCCCGCTTTCCGGCTAGGCGGTCGATGTTGAATCGTCAACGCCCGGCGGGATTGCCAAAAGCTTAGAGTCTCCGTATTTTTAAGCGGATTCCGAAAAGAATGCGGGCGACGATCACCCAAGCTTGCAGGAGGAACGATCTTTGAGAACGGTCATCACCGGTGGCGCGGGGTTCGTGGGATCGCACCTGTGCGAGCGGTTTCTCGCGGAGGGAGACGAGGTCGTCTGCGTTGATAACTTGTTGACGGGGAGCCGTCAAAATTTCGTTCACTTGCTGGAAAATTCGCGATTTTCGTTCATCGAGCACAACATCTCCGAGCCGCTCCAGATCGACGGTCCAGTGGACAACATCCTCCACTTCGCCAGTCCCGCAAGCCCTGCCGATTACCTCGCGCACCCGATTCCGACGCTCAAGGTCGGCTCACTGGGCACCCACAATGCGCTTGGTTTGGCGAAAGCGAAGGACTCACGCTTCCTGCTTGCAAGCACCTCGGAGATCTACGGTGATCCAGAAGTTCATCCGCAACGCGAGGATTACTGGGGCAACGTCAACTCGATCGGACCTCGCGGCTGCTACGACGAGGCCAAGCGCTTTGCGGAAGCGATCACGATGGCCTATTTCCGCTATCACGAAGTGAAGACGCGAATCGTCCGGATCTTCAACACGTACGGGCCTCGGATGCGTCTCAATGACGGCCGCGTGCTTCCGGCTTTTATGGGCCAAGCGCTTCGCGGCGAGGATCTCACCGTCTTCGGCGAAGGGGACCAGACACGAAGTTTTTGTTATGTCACCGATCTTGTCGATGGGATCTACCGGCTACTGCACTCAGATTTCAATGAACCGGTGAACATCGGTAACCCCTCCGAAATCACCGTGCTGGAGCTGGCGAAAGAGATCCTGGCGATGGTGCCGGAGTCCAAAAGCAAGATCATTTACAACCCGCTTCCCCAGGACGATCCCAAGCGGCGGAAGCCGGATATCACCCGCGCGCAGACTCTTCTCGGCTGGAACCCGACCATTGAGCGGGCCGAGGGTCTACCACGTACGCTCGCGTATTTCCGGACCGTGCTGTGACTGAACGGCTTGGTGCCAGCGATCGATGAGCGGTGGGTCAGTGCCTGCTGATCCGACTCCGGGTCACCGCGTCGCGGCTTCCTTCGATGGCTCGATTAAATAATAAAGAACCGTCGACCCAAGCCGAATCTTGTCGGCACCGACGACGCTCTGGAGCAGATCGCCGTTCGCGTCCAGCGCGGTGACTTTGAGCTGTGACGCATCGGCACGTTTGAAGCGAACGGTTCCCTCGAACTGCTTCACCAGCCAGGGATCGTGGCCGATGCTGACGATCTTTCGCTCTCCTCCCGAGGCGGGCTCGGTCCGCCAGTCGTTGGGCTTCTCTTCGGACATGACTTGGAGCAGAATCTTTGACGAAGTCGCAATCGGGCGATCGTCGAGGCTCACGGCGATGATGTGGCCTTCGTCAAGGGTTGAGGCGATGCTCAAGTCGGTGAGTTCGGTAGTCCCACCTTTGCCGAGGTTTCCGCTCAACCCCTGCGCCGCAGGGGCGTCGATGGCGAGTAGGCCTTTGCCGTAGTCGAGGCGAAGCTGTTTGTTAGTGCTGACCAGGGTCTTTTTCGCGTCGTCGATGAACGGGCGAAGATCCTTCAAGACGGGAGGTGCTCCCTTTTCGGAGAAGCTCACGTTCGTTCGTCCCACATAATGGACGCGCGGGTCGATCACATTTCCCGACTTGAGGGTTATCCCTTTGGGAACGTCTTTGAGGCGAAGTTCATCAAGGCCCGCATCCTGGGACATTGGGGTCCCCTCAAGGTCGAGAAGGCTCGGAACGGCCAGGTTGAGGTCGACCATCAGGTCTCCCTCGGCCACCAGACCTTTGCGAAAGATCAGCGCCGCGGCGGGGAACTGCCCCATCTGGCCGGGAGTCATGAGCGTCCAGGGCTGCATGAAAAACCCTGGCTTGACCGACCAGGAGGAGCCATCGAACGCGAAGTGAACCACCGAGTCGCTTCCTTGCAATGCACCATAAGCCGCGAAGAAGAGCGGGGCTTGGCCTCGATACTTGTTGGGCCGGGGCCAAGAGGCCTCTGAGATCATTGATGGCTTGCCGTCATAGTTGATGTCTGCCGCGGGATTCATGAAGACCTTGGTGGATTTGCCAGGTTCGGGGTTATCGAACCGGAGTGCACTTCGGTCGGCATAGGTGTAGCCGTCGCGGATCGACCAGGCAGCGTCTTGTCCTTTCACAGGCCCTCCAAAATAGCCGTGGCGGTCGATGAAGTCGGTCCCGATATAGGTGTATCGCTCGATCGGACCGAGCACCCGGGGGTCGGCCGTGGCCCAGTTGGTTGCCGTGATCAGACCTTTGAAGCCAAGGTCGCGGAGTTTTTTGTAGGTCGCGTCGTAAAACCCGCGTTGGCTCTCAGCGAGAAATCTCGCGGTGTCTTTATCGCGCCGGGTGCGTTCGTTGGCGATGTTCCAGAGGGGTCGAAAGGCAACACGGCCCTCTTTGGGCCGGTCGCGGTCGTCGTTGAGACCACCCCAGCGTTTCGAAACGGCATCGAGCGTCCCAAATTTTGTCTTGAGCCAGGTCGCGAACTCGGTTTCGAGCAGTCGAAGCTGGGCGTCGGGGATGGTTTTGCGGTCAAAGGTCCAGAAGAAATAGGAGTCTTCGTTGATGATCTCGACCCCGGCGACGGCGGGTTCGTCGATCAGTCGCTTGCCGGAGGTCGGGCTCGGCGTGAGCAAAAGCGCGTTCCACCAGGAGAGGTAATGTTTCTGGAAGTCCTTGTTGAAATAGAGCGACGAGAAAGGGTGAGTCTTGCCGTCATAGCCGTTCAGCCAGGGGAGACCGGGCTCGGGGGTCATCCAGAGTGGAAAATAGATCGAGAGGTGAGTATAAATCCCTTCCGCTTTCATGGCCTCGACAACATCGAAGGCCTGAAGCACCGCGTTCTTATCAAGGATGCCCGTCTTGGGGTCGTAGTAGGAATGATGAATCCGGACAAGGTTGACTCCGCGTTTGGCCAGGATCTTGGCCTCTTTGCGAAGCGTCTCCTTGTCTTTTCCCGGTGGTCCGTTCACCGCCCAGAACTTCACCGGCATGCCGGTCTTGGAGTGGACGAATTGGGGACCTTTCACGCCGATATATCCACCGTCGCCAGCTTCTTTCTCGTTCAAAAAGCGCAGGTCGATGCCGCTTGTCGGTGAAAACGGATCGGCTTTGGGGACGAACGGAAACCAGCCGCGATTGTCATCGGTCGTGCGACGATTGGCGGCGGCGATTTGGTCGGGGCGTATGATTCCGTTGGGGGTGAAGGGCTCGTCAGTGAGGATGAAGCAGTCAAGGTAGCCGTGGTTGCTGTTCTTGCTGTCCATGCGAAACCGAATCGCGTTGGAACCGCTCTTGAGCGAGACTTTGCCGGCCTTCACCCAGGCGATAAACCTCAGGTCGGGCTTGTCGTCCTCGGCGATGTTGGTGTTTCCCTGTTGCTCTTGTTCGAAGTTGATCAGGACCCAGGGCGTGCCGTTGAGCGAATAGGAGAGGCGGGACTGGATGGGGTTGGCACGCACCCATAACTCATAGTCGCCTGCCTTGGGGGCCTTGATCGCGTAAGAAGCTTCACCGGGGACCTTTTCGTGGAAGTGGCTGATGAAGTCGCCGCCGGAGAGCTGATCACGCTTGACCTTGTCGTACCACCAGGGATGCCGATGCATGGTCGAAGTCAGCGGTTTTTCGCCTTCAACCCAGATCCACGACGCCATTGCGGACTTCGGGGCGACGAAAAGCGCGATTCCCGTAGCCAGGGCGAGGCAGGCGAAGGCGGTCGCGATGCGGGACCATATGATTGAGGGAATCCGGGTCTTCGGGCTCATCATGTGAGTCTCTCAGCGAAGGACGCTCACGAATGCAAACCCCGACGGGTCGGCCGAGAAACCATTGTAACCGGCGACGTGGTTTGTTCGCGACCGCAGTCGAAGGGACGGCGGGATCAGAGATCCGGTAGGGTGCGCCAACGGATTACGGCGTCTCTTCCTTCAATCGTTTTAGGTTCATGAGGGATTGCGGCGTGGTCGCTCAAATCCGCCGAGACAAGGATCCGATCCTTGTGACACGGGTTCCTCCTGTTGACAACCACTCCGCAAGCCATCACGAGTTTTGAAAATTCGCGGGATGAGTTCTCGTCGGATTTCGATGATGACAATGGGACTTCACGCCTTGATGTTCTTTGGCAAACCGATATCGCAGAAATAGCCCGCTCACCCGAGTGATTGAGCAAATGGCGGCTCATGGCTCCCCATTGGTGGTCGCCTCGGCTCGCCATCTCGTAGGGTGGGCTTTGCCCACCACCGAACTTATTTAGTGGCATGGCCTTAGGATGGTGGGCGAAGCCCACCCTACATTGTTATCATCGAGTCTCTCGTCACGTTGCGCAGATTGTCAAGATAGGGAAACTGTTCGTTGCGGCTTCGCCGCGCTACATTGTTATTCGCGATTTTGTTGTTGAATGTCGATGAAGTTCGAGAAGAATGAGTAGGGTGTGGTAAGCGCAGCGCAACCCACCGTTCCAGCCTTGGCCTATCC
>JAYVYS010000302.1:0-3607 GCA_043784005.1 Isosphaeraceae bacterium | reverse complement strand
TCCACGATCCGATCCTGCCAGCAGATCATCGTCTTGCATAATGGCCGGGTCGAAACGTTGGGCGCACCTCGTCAGCTCCAAAACGAGAGCAAACTCTTTCGACACCTTCAATACCTCGAATTCAACCAGTTCGCGACCGGCGAGATTGAGGCGGGGCAGATGAACGCCTGACTTGCAATGACCGATGTGGGATGACGGATAACGAATCGCAAATCAAAGCGATTCGTTATCCGTTTCCAGATCAACACCAATCATCAACAGTTGGCTTGATGACAAGTTCCGGCACATTGGCTCGGGGATGCAACTCCACGAGGAAACGAACCGCGGCCCCGACGTCATCAGGTTGCAAAATGACCGCTCTCCGCTCCGCCGGAACCGCGACGGGACGGGCGTCAAGGATTGGCGTGTTGACCTCGCCCGGGTAGATCACCGTCGATCGAATGCCTTTGGCGCCGTCTTCGCGACCGATACAGATTCCCAACGCGGCCTGGCCAAACTTTGAGGCGGAGTAACCTGCTCCCCCGAGCGTGCTCGCGCGTTTGCCGGCGATCGAATCGATCTGGATCACCAGACCGCTTTTACGCTCCCGCATCGAAGGCAAAACATAGTGAACCAGGTTGAATGCGCCTGTGAGGTTCGTCGCGATCATTTTGTCCCAATCGGCCGGATCAAGCGACTCTAGGCTTCGGTTCCGGACGTTCGTACCCGCGTTGCAGATCAGGACGTCGATCGCGCCGAAGGTGGATAAGACGCTTTCCACCATGGTTTTCACTTGCCCGCGATCCGAGACGTCGCAGGAGGCGATCAGGGTGTCACCCCCCTGTTGACTGAGCCCTGCTCGCGTCTGTTCGAGCTTGCCCGCCTCTCGACCCACAAGCGCAAGGCGAAGTCCCAACGCATCAAGGGCTGTGGCGATTCCACGGCCAATCCCACTTCCCGCGCCGGTGATGATCGCGGTTCGCATTGTCGCCACGTTGTTCTCCCCGTTCCGTCCAAAGGTGTGAAAAGGCTCCGACCCCGCCCACCCGAAGATCTCGGGGCGGGTGGGGTCGGAAGTGCTTCCAGGCTCCGATCAGGACGATCGGAGCCGATCCCTATCTCAGATTCTAACGGCCCGGCTTCCCTGAGACAAAGCCCCGATGGTTGCCGGGATGGATCACGGTGATCGACGACGAGGCGGGATAAGCCGTGGTGGTCAGCTTGAGCTTCGTTTTAGCGACACCCGCTGGGTGCGCGCTGCCGACCTTGGGGGCGGTCCACCAACCTCGAAGTGCGTTCACGGCCTGGGTGAACCAGGAGGGCACAGAGGAAAACGATCCGGCGTTGGTAATCTGCTTACCCCCGAACCAGATCGCGGACTGCGGAGCGGCGGGCGCGGGAAGCGTCACTGGCACTGCCGGAGTTATGCTAGGCGGCGGCGTCACGACCGGAGGTGTCACCGTCACCGGAGGAATGACGGGGATCGCGACGGGAGGCGGCGTGAGCGCTGAGGGCGGGACGAGCAATTGAGCCGCGGGAGTCGGAATCAAGCCGATCGATCGGGGGATATTGAGGCGTCCGATGGTGATTCCCGTCACGCTGTCCGTGATCGTGTCGGCACCCGCTTTGAGCCATCCGTCGAGCTGTTCAACCGTCGGGAGCTGGCTGAATCGGGACTTATAGACTTCCTGCAACAACACCACCGCTCCAGAAACAATCGGAGTCGAGAAGCTGGTCCCTGTCACACTCGCGAATCCGTTGGAGCCAGACGGGGCGAGGACGGAATCACCGGGAGCCGCGATGTCGGTCGCCGAACCACCACCGAGGCCCGATCCGAGTCGTTGGGCGTTGCTAACCAAGTGGTCGTTGGCGTCGGTTGAGGTCACGCTGATGGTGTCAGAGATGATCCCGGTAAAGCCTTCCCCTTGCTGACCGTTAAAGCTATTGCCCGCGGCCGTCATCACGGGGATGTTCAACGTGTCGAGCTTGCCGATCAAGCCGGTGATCTGCTCGCCTACGCCGCCGTCACTCGCAAACCAGTTCTGGGCATAGTTTCCGCCATCGGAAAGGGAGAGGTTGACGGCGGTGATATTGAATTGATCGTGATGATCGATCACCCATTGCAAGGCGTTGGCCACACGGGTGTAGTCGCTTGCGTTGTTATTATCAAACACCCGGAGCGCGACGATGTCCGCTCCTGGGGCGACACCAAGATGGGCGGGGTCGCTTGAGGCGATCAAGCCCGCCACCGACGTGCCGTGATCCATCGCCGTGGGCATCGGGTCGGGGGTGTTGTTGGCGAAGTCGAACCCCGCGATCACCTTGTGACCCGCGCCGAGACCGCCGCCGAGGGCCGCGTTGTTGTAATTGACCCCCGTGTCGATCACGGCGACCGCGCTGCCCGTTCCATCCACATGATATTGAGATCTCGCGGCGGACGCGCCCACGATCGTGTCAAAATTCGTCGTTCCGCCACCTCCGGGTGATTCGGCGGGAAACGGACCGGAAACCAGCTTGGAGGAGAGCGTACTGAGGAGCGTACGGACTTCCAGCGCTTCCAGATTCAAACGGCGATGATTGCGGCATGCGACGCGACGCGTCATCCGGGACGACCCCATATCAATAGCTCCCCAGACGGTCACCAAACCATTGGCGACCGCCCCGCAAGTCAGTCGTGACGCCCCCCGTCCATGGCGCGAGGCTGTCGAGAGGGTTATTCCCCGACAGACCCGCGGCGACCTGAAGCCCTAACAGCGGACCCTGGCCGAACAGAGCGATGTATCAAGGTGAATCGGACGGTCCGTCCTTATGGCAGTCGCGAGCCCTGGGGCCGGCACGCCGCCGCTGGTCGGATAACCCGAACTGAATGCGATGCGGGCCCGAGCGCGCCGGCCAAGGAATTCGAGGAGTGGTCTGTCGAAACAAACCTCAAGACGATCCAAGGCGAGCCGATCGGGTTCTGGTCAGGGGTGCATCCTGCGGGGAGCCGGGCCGAGGGCCAGGCGGAGTCACGACGGGCCGCCTCCGGGGCCGCGCCGTGTCGACGCGAGGATGATCGCGCCGACATCCGTTCTCACCTTGATGGACCATTCATGGCCAGGCGAGAAGGACTGAGGGGAGCCGTCTCAAGCCGGTTGCCGTCCAATTGCGTCCGGAAATGAGTCGGCTATAGTGACGCCTGGAAACGCCGGCTCAGCCGAGGTTTCGAAGGTCGTCCTCAACGCCCCTTCTATCGACTAATCTTGCATCGGGGTTTCGTCTTAAACATGGAAATTATCGCCGTGATTCCGGCCCGGTACGCTTCAACCCGCTTGCCCGGCAAACCCCTGCTTTCCGACACGGGCCGGACGATGATTCAACACGTTGTGGAAGCGGCGAGCCGTGCGACCAAGCTGAGCCGCGTGATCGTCGCAACCGACGACGCCCGCATCGCCGAAGCCGTCGCCAAATTCGGAGGCGAGGCCATCATGACTCGCGCCGATCATCCCAGCGGCACCGACCGAGTCGCGGAAGTGGCCGCAGCCATTCCTGGCGCCGGGATCATCGTCAACTTGCAAGGCGACGAGCCCGAAGTCTCCGGCCATGCGCTCGACCTCGTGGTCTCTCTTTTGGAGAACGATGCCGAAGC
>JAYVYS010000301.1:0-5103 GCA_043784005.1 Isosphaeraceae bacterium | reverse complement strand
GTTCGGGACTTGGTCAAGACATTGCAAGTTATTACAAGATAATGACTTGCTACTCATTTTCAATGTCAATACCGGTTCCGGGTTGTACGGCATGAAATTTTCGTTCGTGGAAGCAGGGTGACGAGGAGGCGCACGCTCGCGCCGCCATTGATCCTTCCTAGAAAAGATCTCTTTCGCGACCGTTGAGAAGCGGACGATCTGGCCTTGTGGATGCGTGAGTGTGTCGACACTTTACGTCATGCACAAGTGTACGCGTTCGTTCGTTGATTTCGGTTTGGGTCAGCAGATCGTTGCCGGCGTCCTGTGCGGACCCGGTCCTTCACTCGGCTTGTCGGTTGATGTTTCGTTTGCCGGCTCCGATCGCAGCCCCAGGGCGAGGGGTTGTTGGATCGGGCGGAAGGTGAATCGCGATGATCTCGCACCTCGACGAAGCCGCGATCAGCCCGACCACCACTTGTTCCTGGGAGCTACGTATGAGACGACGTCGTATCGCGTGGATAGGCCTTTCTCTCTCCATGGGCCTGGCGATCTTGCTCGGGACACTCACGGTCCCGGTCTCGGCCCAGGACACTCCGAAATCGGAGCCTACGAAAACAGAGCCTGCCAAGGCGGAGCTGGCTCCGCCCTCCGCACCCGCGGCGGTAACCTCGGCGGCTCCCGCGCCCGCCGCCCCGTCCACTGACGCAAGTGCCTCTCCGACCGGGCCGGACTCATCGGGCGCCGGCTACGTCGGAGCGAACACGACCGCTGGCCTGACCAAGGACAACGACAAGGTCACGGCCGAGACGATCGCCAAAGACGTAAAGCATCTGAAGCTGGCGATCAACCTCATGTGGGCGTTGATCACGGGCTTCCTCGTCATGTTCATGCAGGCGGGTTTCGCGCTTCTTGAAACAGGCCTGACGCGGGGAAAAAACGTCGCCCACACGATGGGGATGAATTACGTCATTTATGCCACCGGGATGCTCGGGTTTTGGATCGCCGGTTTCGCCATCATGGCGGGCGGATGGGGTCCCGTTCTCGCGTTTGACGGGCCGAAGATTCTCGACGCGCTCTGGACGTTCGACATCGGCGGCAAGACGCACGGATTCTTCGGTTACAAGGGCTTCTTTCTCACCGGCCCGGCAACCGACACGACAGTGCTGACGCTCTTCCTCTTCCAGATGGTCTTCATGGATACGGCAGCGACGATCCCGACCGGAGCCATGGCCGAACGCTGGAAGTTCTCCGCGTTTATGGTCTACGGGTTTTTCATGTCCATCCTGATCTACCCTGTCTACGGCTGCTGGGTCTGGGGCGGCGGTTGGCTCGCGACCTTAGGCTCGAACTTTGGCCTGGGCAACGGCCACGTTGACTTCGCCGGATCGAGCGTCGTGCATATGACGGGCGGCGTCACGGCGCTTGTGGGCGCGGCGATTATTGGTCCCCGTATCGGCAAGTTCAATAAGGACGGCTCACCAAACGCCATCCCCGCCCACGACGTTGTGATGGTCGTCCTTGGCACTTTGATCCTCGCGTTCGGCTGGTTCGGATTCAACCCTGGAAGCACTCTGGCCGCCACGGATGTCCGGATCTCGTCAATCGCGGTCTGTACGATGCTCGCGACCGCGGCGGGGACCATGAGCTCGGTCCTCTACATGTGGGCCGTCTATGGCAAACCCGACCCGACCATGGGTTGCAACGGCCTGCTCGCGGGCGCTGTCGCCATCACGGCTCCTTGCGCCTTCGTAAACCCCGTTGGCGCTGTGATCATCGGGGCGATCGCTGGAATCCTGGTGATTTGGAGCGTGCTCTTCGTCGAACGCGTCCTGAAGATTGACGACCCCGTCGGCGCTGTCAGTGTCCACGGAGTCTGCGGCGCTTTCGGCTGCCTTTGCGTCGGCCTGTTCGCCACGGGCGAATACGGCGGAGGCTGGAACGGGGTTGCAGGCAAAGCTCCGACCGGACTGTTCTTCGGTGGTGGTGTGAGCCAGCTTGCCGCCCAGAGCATCGGAGTTCTCGCGAACGTGATCTGGGTGGGGATTGCCGCGTTCGTGTCGTTCATGATCATCGAGAAAACGATCGGCAACCGCACTGACGCGGCTGTTGAGATCGGAGGACTCGACATCCCCGAAATGGGTGTCATGGGCTACGTCGACGAAGACTCCATCGCCGTGCAAGTCGCGGGTCAAGAGCATCTCACGAGCTATGGACCAGGCGTTCCCAACAAGAAGGCGGAGACACGAGTTCCCGTCGGCAAGGCGTAAGCGTCGCGTGGTCTAACCAAACGTCATCCACCGCCGGACCGGCCACTCTTGCCGGTCCGGCGGGCTTGTTTAACGAGGAAATCCTGGCCAAAGGATCAATTCCCTGGCCTGCCCCCCATCATTGAGGATTTCCTCATGAGTGCCAGGTCGTTTCGCGCATCCTGCCCGAAGTTTAGTCGCACTCTGCACGATTCCTGGTCGAGCCCAGCGTCTTCTCGCCAACAACGCGACCCCATTGTTGATCAGCCCCCAATCGAAGCTGCCCAAGTTTAATATCATTAACTCCTAGACGTCACTGAAGTTATCGCGATGTTTAGGTAGACCGATTGAGGTCGTGGGGCACGAAAAATGACGTCTTGGCATCACTGGCATCTCTTTTGCAATGTATCTTCTTGTGCCCAGAAGTTCACAAAGTTAACTGTTTAAGTCGCTCTTAACTTATTGTCATTACATTTATTCTCTCGGGTCATACGACTCGTTGAGATTCTTGATCCTCCCTTTCGGCGACGGCTGATCCGGCGTGATGCGGGTCAGGCTTACCGCCAAGGGGCGAGCGGGTTGCCTCGCACGACCCCTCCCGCTCGCCCTCTCTTTCACGAAGCGAATAACCCCGGCCAGACGTCGCGAGCCATGCGACGTCCGGTCGGGGTCTTCGTTTTGGCTCTGGGTCTGATCGTCTCTTTTTGCTCAAACAGCTTCGCAGCGGACCCCGAAGCTGCGGGAGTGGTCGAGGCAACGCCGCACATGGTTCCCCACGTTTTGTGGAGCCTGCCGTTCGCGGCCTTGTTGCTCGCGATCGCCCTCATTCCGCTCGTGCCCGTCGCCCACCATTGGTGGGAGCGAAATAGTGTCAAACTTGCGGTCGGTGTAACCCTTGGCTCCCTGGTGCTGATGCACTATGCCGGTCGCGGTTACGGCTATCACGGGGCACCTGCGGGAACGGCATCAGTCTTGTCGGTCCTGGAACATGCGGTTCTTCGTGATTACATCCCTTTTATCGTCCTGCTCGCAAGTCTCTATATCGTCTCGGGCGGAATTCAGCTCAAGGGAGACTTCCGCGCCTTTCCTTCCGTGAATACCGGGATTCTCGCCCTGGGTGCGATGGTGGCCAGTTTGATCGGCACGACGGGCGCATCAATGATCTTGATCCGGCCCTTGCTCCAAACCAACCGTGACCGCGAACACGTCCGGCATACGGTTGTCTTCTTCATCTTTCTGGTCTCCAACATCGGGGGCTGCCTGCTCCCCACAGGCGATCCTCCGTTGTTCCTCGGATACCTGAACGGAGTTCCGTTCCAGTGGACGCTGGGGCTGGTCGCCCCTTGGCTTTTCAGCATCGTGACCTTGCTCGTCGTTTACTTCCTTTGGGATACCCTCGCCTATCGTCGCGAGCCCCGAGAGCACCTCGTCGACGACGCCAGACACGACTCTCCGCCTCGATTGCACGGAACCATCAACCTCCTCTGGCTGCTCGGAGTCATCCTATCGGTCGCATTGATCGTGCCGGGTCGTCCCGTACCGGGGACCGACCTCGTGGTCGTCGACTACGTCAGGGAAGCAGTGATGATCGCCCTGGCCGGCCTTTCGTGGATCACAACCCCGCACGGCCTTCGCAAGGAAACGGAGTATTCGAACGCGGCGATTCTTGAAGTCGCCAGCCTGTTCATCGGGATTTTCCTCACCATGCAAATCCCGATCGAGATCCTCCAGGCACGAGGCTCCGAACTGGGACTAACGACCCCTTCGCACTTTTTCTGGGCGACCGGAGCACTCTCTAGTTTTCTGGACAACGCGCCGACGTATCTCGTTTTCTTCGAAACCGCCAAGACATTACCGAGCCTCAGCGGCTCCGTGATGGTGACCTTGATGGAAGGCACGATCCGCCACGACCTGCTCGCCGCCGTTTCACTTGGAGCAGTCTTCATGGGGGCGAACACGTATATCGGCAACGCACCCAATCTTATGGTCAAGCTTATCGCCGAGCAGAGAAGCGTTGAGATGCCGAGTTTCTTCGGTTACATGCTCTACAGCGGGTGCGTGTTACTTCCGTTGTTCGCTCTGGTGTCGCTCATCTTTTTTCGTTAGGAACGAACACGTTCCGGGCGACAAATTGACCGACTCGAAGAAACCGGATACAGTATTCTTGTGATCGTGAAGCCAATCCCGGCTCCCATCGAGGAGGCCTCATGCGACGTACCTTTTGCTTGACGGCACTGATCCTTTTGGCTCTCGCGGTCCCCTGTTCGGCCTGTCCGAACTGCAAGGAGGCTGTGGCTGCGCAGCCTGCGGACGTTGCGAGTACGGCTCGGGGATACAACCTGAGCGTGATGTTCATGGTTTCCATGCCATTCACACTGCTCGGCACAGGCGTCTTCGCCGTGACCAGAGCCGCCAAACGCGGCCTTTTGCCCGAGCTTTGACGGCAACCGATTCAATCCGCGACCTTCGAAGGACGAAGCCTGCCGGATGTCGTTTTGAGCGCGAGTTCTTCCACCATCTCGGCGACAGCCGCTTGAATCGCACCTTGCCAGTCCTCGCCAAACCGGGCGAACTCAGCCCGTTTATAAGCGAACGTGAGACCTCGCGAGCTATTGATCACCGCCCCGAGCCCATTCTCATCGAAAGCCGCCGCGACATCGGCCGCCGTTCCGCCCTGAGCACCAAACCCGGGGACAAGGAAGATGATACCGGGCAACATTTGACGCAGCTCGGCGAGTTGCTCGGGATAGGTCGCGCCGACCACCGCTCCGACGAGGCTGTAACCCTCCTGACCGTGATGACCCGCGGCCCAATGGCCGAGATGCTCGGCGACATGGCGATAGACGGGCTTGCCATCGGCGATCAAGTCTTGAAAATC
>JAYVYS010000300.1:0-4444 GCA_043784005.1 Isosphaeraceae bacterium | reverse complement strand
CAGCCAGGTGATCGAGGGACCGACGAGCTTTCACATCGTGCGAGTCGAAGCTCGCCGCGCGGCCGGCCCGGCAAGCTTCGGCGATGTTCAAGACAAGATCCGCCGCGTCATCCGCTCAGAAAAGGTCCACAAGGAATCGACAGCCTACCTTGATAAACTCCGTCGAAGGACCGTCATCTCCAGCGTCTTTGACGACCCCGGAGTGACACGCGCCTCGGGCGAAAGGATTTCCGGTCCCGAGACGGTACCTGTTCGGCGCTGAGAGAGAACGGCCGGGAATTCCGCGAGTCGCCACCATTGCTCAACCCGCAGGCTCATGCGACGAGTGTGCTTTCCATGATGCCACGGATGACGTCTCGGGCTTGCGCCGCGATGTTGGCGTCTCCCGAAGAGGCGGACACGACGATCCAGGTGTTGCCTTGCTGAGGAACGCAGACGATCGTCAACGTCACCCCGGCGTTTCCACCGACGACGAGATAATCAACCCCGTCCGCGCCTTTGAGAACCTGGAGGTTCTGGGAGCGAAGGGCGTCCTCAGCCACCGCGAGGCAGCCGCCGTGAGAGGAGGGTTTGAGAAACGTTCCCCAGACGACATACATTCGATCGCTCCGAAGCTAAACGCGATCCAACGCTAAGTAAGAGAATGCGTTTGATCTGAGAGTGTACCTTTTTGATGGGTCGAGCCCGCTTCAAAACCGACCATACGCATAACCCGCGTTGGCCGGGTCGAAGTCCATATCGGTAAGTCCGACGTTTAGTTTTAGATCCAGATAAGTGTACTCTTCCATAAGTTCAGGGACAACGCCTTTGCTCCTGGGCCAATCGTAGGCTTCGAATCGAATGGGCAAACCGTTCTCGTGATCGATGTAGAGCCGGACCATGTGGAAGAGGTATTTGGGAGACTTCTGGGGGTGGACCGACTCGATCATCGTGCAGACCCGTGTCCCGACTTGCATACTCGGGTGAAACTTCAACAGCGATTCTTCGGGCTTCAACTCGGCATTCCAGCGACGGTAGACATTCTCAATCAGGTTGCCCAGGCCCGCCTCGGTGATCGGGTGCCGATTGTCTTCCATCGCCATCGAACCGAGCGGGTCGAGATGGAGCGTTCCGGCGAGAAACTTGCCGAGTCCGACGTCGTGGGCCACGACCTTGTTGCTATTGCGTCCCGCGACGAAAATGGCTTCTCGCCCGGTCTTGGGATGCTGAAACTTGAAATAAAAGCTCTTGGGTGCCAGTCGCGACTTGAAGGCCATCACGTGCGGAGTGGTCAGCCGGCCGTTGATGCGTTCACGCTTGTGAAAAGTGCAAGTATAATCCTGCACACTCGCGAGCTTGACCTTGCACTCGCCGATCATCCGGATCGCTTTCGCCGTCGGCTCCTCAACCAACGACTCCGACCCGGGCGTGATGGGAGAGAGCATGGTCGGCGGCTTGGTCACGGAATTCGAACGGCTCGCGACCTGAGGTGGGCTCTCCGTCGGACCCTTTGAACCTTCGGATTGAGCAGTGGCGCGCGGAGTGAGGCTCATCGACGCCGTCAGCACAAGCGCCGACGACAAACCGACCACGATCAGGTTCAAAGGCCGATGACGGTCAGATCGTCCCGCGGACGCAATCCCCATGTGCGGTCCTCGACCCTGGCTCTCGGCCAGCGCAAAAGTCCTCGACGACCGGGCTGAAGAACCCCGACGGTCGTAGGGCGAACTCTCTAGTATTCGTGACATCGGACGAGCGGGTCGCGGCGCTATCCCTGGAAAACAGCACAATCTACGCGGAGGATATCCTCGTATGACATCCACCCACCAAACCACGGTGCGAATTCGAAGACGGGAGGCGGAAATTCCACAAACCAGGCTGTCAGGGGATCGGCCACCCTAGCATCATCAGATAAGTGCAATTCCCGAGCCAACCTGAACTCGTCTCGATTTTCCTGACCGATGTGATGATAATTCAGTCTGGGTCGACATTGAGGGAGACAGAGAGGTCGCTTGAAGAGATCTTGTTGTCATTTTTTCAGAGTCGCTCGTCGTATTTACAATCAAAAGTTCATGTTTTGGGAGAACCGGATGGCCCACACGGGTTACACGATCGAGCCGGTGGAGTCGGCCCCCTTCGCGCAGGTGGCATATGTGATCTGGGGCACCGGCTCGACGGAGGCACTTGTGATCGATCCGGGCTTTGACACCGACACGATTCTTGACCTCCTCCGGCGCGAGAATCTGACCCCCGCCGCGATCCTCGACACCCACGGCCATGCCGATCACATCGCCGGCAATGCCGCGATCAAGGCGGCGTTCCCCGACGCGCCGATCGTGATCGGGGCGAACGAGTCCCATCTCCTTTCGGACCCCGAGGCGAACATGAGCGCCCCGTTCGGCATGCCGCTTATCAGTCCACCCGCCGACCGCCTCGTTCACGACGGCGAACGAGTCGAGCTGGCGGGCTTTTCGTTCGAGGTCCGCGAGATCCCCGGCCACAGTCCTGGCTCGGTGATCTTTCTCTTTGATGAATTCACGCCGGCATTTGTGATTGGTGGCGATGTCTTGTTCGCCGGCTCGGTGGGTCGCGCCGACCTGGGGGGGAACGCGGCGCAGTTGATTTCGGGCATCAAGACGAAGCTCCTCACCCTTCCCGACGCCACCTTGGTCCTTCCCGGTCATGGACCGGCGACCACAGTCGGCAATGAGAAGAAAACCAACCCGTATGTCGGCCAAAGAGCGCGGCATTGAGAGACTGAATGGATTAGACTCAACCGCAGATGTCACAGATGAATCCCGATGAAGAGGAAACGATCCGCAGAGAACCAAGGGAAGTCGATGAGCGAACCGAAACGGATCTTTCGAAAGAACGAGCAAACCCCCGAAGAACGGGCCGAAGAACGGGCCGTGCATGAGTGGTTCTCTCGGGAGCGGCCGAGCCATGAAGACCTGATGGCTTCGGGCGAATACGACGGGCCTTTCTCGCACGGCGCTATCCTGGCCCTGTTGTCCGCCCTTGGCAGGATCAAGCGAGAGCGGGACCGACGCGGCTTGACTCTCGCCGACGTCGCGGAAGCTTCGGGACTGGACAAGGGGATGCTGTCGCGACTTGAGAACGGCAAGTTTCTCAACCCGACGATGCCAACCCTCTGGCGCTACGCCCTCGCTGTCGGAGTCGAGTTAAGACTGGAAATGCACGTTACGACTGCGAAGGTGGAAGCCTGACCCTTCTCCGATGCATCCCTGGACAGACGTGAAATCGGGTGGTTTTACTGTCGTAAAATTGGTAGCGCGTCATCAGGCTCAACGGAATTGCTGTTTTTGATCGATCGCTCTCCAGCTCACGTCGACTGAAAAGTGAAACGGTTGGTGTAAAGTTCCATCGTTCTTAAAAAGGGGAGAATGTGAAGAACGTACTCCCCCCCCCGAAATTTTATGATCGCTGACGCGATGATCCTCATTGCGGCCATGGCGATCGGGATTTGTTGGACCTTGACGACCTTCGACAGTGTACGGTCAGAACTGCTCGTGCATGGAAACAATGAGCCGTCGATGATCGTTCAATCACTCTGGAAATGGAGTGACCTGACAGTCCCGTGCCTGTCGACCTGGACGGTGGCGATCGGGATATTATGCCTGCGCCGGCCGCGAGTCAGGGCGGACCGGCTGTTCCGCCGACCAGGGGCGGTCGCCTGCGCCGCAGTCGTCGCTTCGATGCTCATCACCGTGGTCGGCGACTCCACATTCTACTTGACAGTATCGGCCCTACCGACAGCATCATCGACCTGGTGGTTTTGGTTTCCAGATTTCCTCAGCCATCTTCAAGAGGGACTCACTAGCTACACCCGGCCAAGGGCGGAGGCCGTTGCCGTGGCGTGGTCGCTTCTCTTCGCAAGCGGGCGCTGGAGACCACAACCGACATGGCTCGATCGTCTGGGCCGGGCGACCGGAGTGGCCTGGATGATCGTTTCGATACCCCATTTCTTTTTCCCGCTCGCCCTCCCGGGTAGTCCGCTGATGTAACGAAATCAATGCTGTTGGCTGGGACTTGAGCCGGCGATTCATTAAATATATGAACACAATCTTAATAACGACATAGCCTAAGGTATTGCGTCTGCAACCTGCAAAAGCCCGACGATGTTGCGCGTCGGAAGCGGCGTGCCCACGGGGAACCCTGGGAACAAGTACAGAACGGTCTTCTACCCTTGTATCGAGGTCTTTCTTCATCAGCGTTCATCTGCGACATCTGCGGTTAAGTTTCTTCCCAAGTTCTCCGAATGAGCCATCATGACAGTATGGGCGATCGCCGATCTGCATCTGTCGCTGGCGAACCCGGAGAACCGTGAGCGGTACGCCGCGCGCTGGCGCGACCACGCTGACAAGATTGCCACAGAGTGGCGCGCGATCGTCAAGCCCGACGATCTCGTACTCCTTCCCGGCGATCTCTCCATGGCGAAGAACCA
>JAYVYS010000299.1:0-3257 GCA_043784005.1 Isosphaeraceae bacterium | reverse complement strand
CGGATCGATTGCAGAATCAGTTCCGACCGGGTTACACCGGCATCGGCAAGCTCGCGGCGCAAGCCGGCGTCGGTAAAGGCCTTGGTCGCATGGCTCGCGAGAACCTGCGAAATGGCGAAGAAGTCGCTTTCAATCGATGCCGTGTTGGGATACTCGCGCCAGAGGTCGAGCAAGTAGGCGATCCCTTCGAGTGTCTTGCCACGCTGGCGGAGAACCTCGCCCACCCTCGCATCCTCCAGGTAGCTCGCCTCGACAACGCCTCGCCAGACGATATAGGCACGTTCGTACTCATTGATATCACGATAAGCGCGACCGATCACAAGCAGGTCGTCGAACGAGATCACCAGTTCGGCCGCCTTTTCCTTTACCACTTCAAAGTATTGAACCACCTTGCGGGGATTATATTCTTTGATGTGGATCAAGAGCAGCATACGGGCGCTGTCCTTGGCGATATCTTCGCGCAGCGTGTAGGCGTTGAACAGTTCTTCGAGCGGAACGGCCGCCTCAGCAGGCCGGCCGGCGTCGTAATGGGCCTTGCCACGCGCATAAAGTTCGTCGGGTGTTGCTTTGTAGGGATCGGTTTTGGCTTCGCCTGGAGCCAGAACACGAAGGTCGTAGACGCCCGCGGTGGCCATGTGCCGCTTTCCGGGATCGTAGGCGCTTGAAAGAATGGGCGGAAGGGTGCGATACGCTCCGGGAAGGTAGCCGTGGACGTCATAGAAAGTCTGGCCCGGCTCCTGGTCGGGCGCGAAGTAGAACCGGATGCGGCCGTCGACTTCTTCAAAATGGCTCGCCGACGTTTGAACCGATCCCTCAACGAGCATTCCTCCGGCCGGAAGGTGATCCTCAAGGATCAGGAAGTCGCGCTCCCAAGGTTGCTGCCCCGCGTGGTAAACCCGGTGTGTGTCGAGCCGAACGCGCACCTTGCCGCCATGCTCCACCTGGTGCGCCCAGTTCTCAAAGTAACTCGCGCCGACGGCCACATTAAACCCGACCGGCAGACTCTTTCCATCAAGCTCGGCGGGAGCGGGCTGGAAGATATGTTGTGTGACCAGGAACGCTCGGTTCTCGTTCGATTGGTCGGGCTTGAAGTCGCGAGAAAATCCCGTCATGGTCACCGAGTAACCAAAGGTCCCTCGCCCTTCGATGTCGAAGCGGATTCGATTCGTGTCGGCCCCCTTGAGCGCATCGCGGGGGATGAGAATGGCGTGCCCCTGGGCCGCGCCGGTGATTCTCGTGCGGTAGACCTCGGTCTCGTTCACCGAGACGATGAGGTCAAAGCGGTCCTCCGCCGCGTTCGCTCGACCGTAATAGGCGGAGAGCGCGGCCAGGGCGGGCCCCTTCGCCTTGTGAGGATTGAAGCCGAACCCCTCGCGATGGGCGAGTAACCACTCCACCGCACCTTCAAGTTCCGCCGCCTGGGGTCGCGCCTTGGCGAAGCCCAGAGCGACGAGCGCGGTGGTCTCGACAGGGCTCCCGCCCGAGGGAAAACGTCCGGTCCCGCCCCAGAATCGACGGGTCTTGCCTCCCGGAGTCGCAATCTCTGTCTTCCCTCGGGGGGCCAGGATATCGAGAATCTCGCCGGCCAGCGCGATGCGTTCGAGGTTGACGAATGTCAATGCGAGGTAGGCGAGCGCGGAGTCTGACAGCGACTGGCGAAGCCGGTTCAGACTATTCGCGGTCTCGAAATTCGCCTTCCCTCGCGTGCTCAACGCATGCAGAAGAATCACCCGCGTTTCATGATCCGCCGCGCCGACCTTCGCAAACTCCTGAGTCAGATAGACGACCGCCTTGTCGAGCGTCTTGGCATCGGGGATCAAACCCAGGGGTTCGGCCAGGGCGAGCGCCCAGACCACCCGGCCCGAAGTCGTCCTGTCGCTGGGACGCGCCGGGCTTCCCGGTTTCAACGAGCCGCCCACCCAGGGCCACCCGCCATCATCGTTTTGAACCGAGGTCAACTCCGAGACGAGTCCGCGAACCGTGTCGGTCAGGCGGACCGCTTCTGGAGCGGCGGAGGCCCCGCGCGAGGTCTTCAGATAATTCAACGCCGATGCCGCAGCCATCAGGTCGGAGGCGCGATCGGCGATGGTATTGTGAGGAGGCGGGAAGATACACGATTCCAGACGTGCCGAGGCGATCGCGTTTTTCGAAGGGTTCAACCCCACATCGAAATTTCCTCGCATCAAGAAATAGTCGCGTCCCAGTGCCAGTTCGATCAGGAGTCGCTGGAGAGTGGGCGAAACCATCACCAGCATCTCGGGGTTCTCATACGTCCTGCCCGGCGGAAGACCGACGAAGACCGTGGCGTCGTTGGTGGACGTCCCCGAGGCTGAGGCAAACGCTTGCACGCCCCACGGGCGAATGGGAATTTCAATCACCAGCTCATCCTTCGCGTCGCCCAGAGTGGCGGAGAAGGTGAGTCGAACGTTTTCACCGTCGGGAATTTCAAACGGATCGAAGAAGATCTCTTCCACGCCATCAATCTTGACATCGAGCGTCTTGGGATAGACCTGTTCGCGACCACCGGCATAGGCCGTCAGCCTGGCATTGATGGTCCCTTTCAAACCGACGTGGTGAACTTGCCCGATGAACCGAGGCTTATCTCCCTGGGTCAGCGCGATGGGCGCTTTGAGGTCGACGAAAAAGTCCTTCCGAACAGAAAGGCCGGCGGTCGACTGGCCGACGAGCGTGTCGGCTCCGGTGACGCCTCTCGCGGAAAACTCGTACTGGGAGAGGGCGGTGGGGGCCTTGAAGGTGACGCGCGCCTTGCCGTCGGCACCGGTCACGATCGAGGGGTTCCAATAGGCGGTTTCGACGAATCGTTCGCGAGGGCGTTGCTGGCCGTCTTTTTGGTTTTCGCCCCATTTATCGGATCCGGCTCCGAAAGCCAAGCTCTTGTTAAATGCCCAAGTGGAAACCGCTCCTCGTTTCATCTTCGATTCTTCGAGGCCCGAAGCACCTTGCACAAAAAGATTAGTCTCGCCATCAAAGCGTCCATTCGCAGCCGCATCCACTGCGAGCACCTCGGCCGAGTCATTTTCTCCATCCGCCCGAACCCCCGCTTGACGGTAAATCATGCGCCCCGCAGCCGTACTTTCTAGCTTGGCTCCGTATCCCATCCCCAATGCCGACTTTGCTTGCGCGGGCGCGGATGCCATTGGTGCCGCCATTGGGGCGTTAGGTCCGCCTGCTCCGCCCATCGCCTGTTTCTGAGCCTTTTCGATAACCGTGCCGCGATCGGCCAAGTTAGCCAGCAT
>JAYVYS010000298.1:0-6950 GCA_043784005.1 Isosphaeraceae bacterium | reverse complement strand
GGAGTCTTGAGGCTAGCGCAAAGCGATTTCCCAAGGGTATCGGTCGCGCCTTATATGCACTCGCCAAGAAGGCTAACCCCAAGTGGTGGACGTATCGCGCGATCGAAAAGAAGCAGTTCGACGCCGATCGGTCCGCGCGATTCATCGCGGTAAGTCGGATGGTGATGGAACACTTGCAAAGGTTCCATCACGTTCCAAAACACCGGGTCCACGTGATTCCAAACGCGATCGACGCCGGACGCTTGATCGTGAAATTCCCCGACGCGGTTCGTTGTGGGTTCCGCAATAAAGTGGGACTTGCTCCGAACGACCTCGTCGGGCTATTTGTCGGGCACAATTTCCGGCTCAAGGGGCTGAAGCCCTTGCTCGAATCCCTGGCGACCCGAAAGCGCGACCAACCTTTCGCGAGACCGATCAAGCTTGTTGTCTGCGGAGGCGGAAAGCTTGGGCCGTTCCGGCGGATGATCAGGCGGCTGGAACTTGAGCAAGAGGTTGTTTTACTCGGCTTTTTCGAGGACATCCGGGCCTGCTACTGGTCGTCTGATTTCTTTGTCTCGCCGACCTATTACGACCCTTGCTCGTTGGTCGTATTCGAGGCACTCGCGTGCGGGCTTCCGGTGATCACTACTGGATGCAACGGCGCGGGGGAATTGATGACCGATGGACGCGAAGGTTACGTCGTCACGTCTCCCGATTCCATCGCCGACTTGATCGCTTCGCTGAACCACATGACCGACGACGTCGCACGCGCCGAGATGTCGGCCAATGCCACGGTTCTCGGTCGGGAACAATCCATGGACCGGCATGTCTCGCGTTTGATCAAGGTTTTCGAAGAAGTGGCCGCCGCGAAGTCTCGCTGGGGCGGGCCGCATCTCTCGAAGTCCACGCGGGGCGCGGGCAAATCGAGAACACGGGTCGGTTGATCGCGGACCCCTTTCAGGAGAGAAACGCCATGCAAGCCGTGCTACTCGCGGGAGGGAAGGGGACGCGCCTTCGGCCGTTCACACATGTCTTTCCCAAGCCGCTCATGCCGCTGGGTGATGACGATCCGATGCCGATCATTGAGGTCGTGCTCCGGCAGCTCGCCCGGCACGGTTTCAAAGATGTGACCATTATCACAGGTTACCTGACCGAGTTGATCGAGGCCTTCTGCGGCAACGGCAAGAAGTTTGGAACGCGGTTGACGTATCGTCGCGAGGTCACGCCGTTGGGAACCGCGGGCGGCTTGACGTTGGTGGATCGGCCCGACGACCCGGTGCTCGTGATCAATGGCGATATCCTGACCACGCTCGACTTCGCCGCCATGTATGAGTTTCATCGGCAAAGAAAAGCCGGCGCGACGATCGCCTCTTATCCACGTGAAGTCAAAATCGATTTCGGAGTGCTCGAATTCGGCGACGATCCGCATGTGTTGGCGGGTTATCGCGAGAAACCTGAGTTTTCGTTTCAAGTAAGCATGGGTATCTACATCCTTGATCCATCAGCCTGGGATTATTTGCGTCCCAACGAGCCCTTGCCAATGCCCGACTTGCTTGAAACGATGCGAAAGGCCGGACAACCGGTCCATTGCTTCCGCCCATCGTGTTACTGGCTCGACATCGGCCGGCACGACGATTACGGCACCGCCAATGAGATTTTCGTCGCCCGACGCGCGGAGTTTTTGGGCGATCCGGAACGAACCAGGATCAAGGTTGATCCTGTTCAAGCGATGCAAGGGCCGCACACCCCCGCGCTCTTACGAGAAGCGTTCGGCGAGTCGGCCACCGAAACGATCGAGGCGAGAGTGCCGTGATCGCAATCGCAATCTCCACGCTTCTGATCCTGTCCGCCTACCTCATGGGGGCCATCCCGTTCGGATATCTGGTGGCGAAAGGATTTCGAGGGATTGACATCCGCACGGTCGGCTCGGGAAACATCGGGGCGACGAACGTCGGTCGCGTGCTGGGGTTCCGGTTTTTCCTGCTGGTTTTCATGTTCGACATGGCCAAGGGGCTGCTGCCGACCCTGGGCATTCCAAGGCTGTCCACCTTGCTGACAGGGCAACCCAGTCCGCCCGATCTCCAGGTGCTCGTGGCTTTGGCGACGATCCTCGGCCACAACTTTCCGGTGTACTTGAAGTTCAAGGGAGGAAAGGGAGTCGCCACGAGCCTTGGCGCTGTGCTGGCGCTCGATCCTCTGGCCGGATTCTCCTCGGCTCTCGGCTTTGGAAGCGCGCTGGCGATTTGTCGTTATGTCTCAATTTCATCAATCATTGGTGGATTGGCTTTCTGTCTGGTCCACTTCACGAGAGTGGCCGAACCCTGGTCCCGTGGAGAACGTGCGATGAGTGTGATCACCGTCGGCCTGGTTGTGCTCCTCGTTGCGCGCCACCGCAATAACTTCATGAGGATCATGAACGGCACCGAGCCTAAAGTGGGGAGCGGCAAGAAAAATCCGCCACCATCGACCCGTTCGGGGCGGATCAGCCTTGTGTGGCTCTTTGTGATGGCGGCATCGGGAATCCTCGCGTTATGCGCTGTCTCCGCCTGGGCGCGGATCGAGCGCGGTAAGTTGCTGACAGTCGGTTCGTTCACGCTTCGCGAGGTCGCACACGTCGCGACGGGACATCAGCGTGCCGAGCGTCTCTCATTCGCGGATGGCGGCAAGCTGCTTGCCGTCACCTGTCCTCGCTATAACCGGGTCGTCCTCTATCGCGTGACCGAGAGCGACGCGCTGAAGCTGCTCGTAGATATCGAGCTGGAAGGCAAGCCGATGGCCGTCTGCGCGGCTGCGGATCGGTTCTACGTGCTCCAACGTCCAGAGGGCGACAGCAGGCACGTGAACCCCGGTTGGTGGTCCGCTTACGACTTTCTCGGCAAACCGATCGGAACGAAGTCACATGTCGGTTTTTATCCCGACGACATGGCCCTCTCGGCCGATGCTCGGCACGGCTTTGTGCTCACTTCCGGACGTGCCGAGGGCGACGCCAAGAAGCCCGTCCCCGCGCTGGAGATCTATGATATCGCGTCTGGGAAATCCGTAGGCCGTTTACTCTTTGACAAACCGGGAGACGACCCCGCGCGACTCACGCTCTCGAATACGGGTCAACATGCGGCGGTCGTGCTTCATGGGTCGGGAGAAGTGGCGGCGCTGGATCTAAGCGATCCCGTCCTCCCGAGACTCATCGGACGTTCGAAGCTGACCGACGTCCCGCTGCCCTATGCTTCGTCACGCCTGAACGATGACTGGATCGTGATGCCCGTGGCCTCGGGCTCGGAAGGCCTCTCCTTCCACGCGAGGGGCTTGGGTGATTGCATCGCCAGCACGTTACCGAACCAGTCGGGCTTGGAGCTGAAGCGAACTTCCGAGAAATATTCGGTGAACCTCGGTCAGCTCACGCTCCGGACCGGAGTCTTCGGGCTCAGCAAGACTCGTCCGGTTGGCCTGGCGTTTTCTTCCGAACGCAACTTGCTGGCGGTCGCCAACCGCTCCGGTAGCGTTCACCTTGTCGCGATCCGAGCCGATGCCGAGAAGGTGGCGGTTCGGACGGCGGGGAATGATTAATCACACCATACAAAAGATCTCGTCATATCTCGTTTCATTGGCATGCGGCAACTCTGGATACCTTCATTTCAAGGCAGGTTCAGGATATATCCTTTGTTATCCGACGCCGCGATCGCCAGCTTTTTGCCGTCGGGGCTGAAGGCGACGCTGTAGGTCATGGTGTTCGGCGCGATCTTCTGGTGTAAAAACGGCTTGGCTCCATCGGCCACGTCCCAGACGTAGAGATTTCCACCATAGCCCACCGATGCGAGCTTCTTGCCGTCGGGGCTGAACGCGAGCGAATACACATCGTCGGGATGACCATCGAGTTTGGCGACCTCTTTCAAATCGGCCGCGTTCCAGATCCGGATCGTCTTATCGACCGAACCTGAGGCGAGCTTTGTTCCATCCGGGCTGAAGGCGAGGCCGTAGACTGATGCTCCGTGGCCCGCCCCTTTGCGAAGCTCCTTGCCGTCGGCCGCGTTCCAGATCTTGACGAGCTTGTCGTCACCGCCAGTCGCGATCAAGTCGCCTTTGGCGTTGTAAACCACGGCATAGACGACGTTCTCGTGGGCCTTCTCCACAGCGCGGATTTGGGTTCCCTTTTCGACGTCCCACTGGCGAAACGTTTTGTCGGCCGCACCCGTCGCGGCGGTCTTGCCATCCGGAGACCAGGCGACCGAGTAGACCTGCCCTTGATGGCCCGCGAACGTCTTGAGAGCGCCCGGCACAACCGGCGGCCACACTTTCATCGTTTTGTCCTCGGAGCCGGAAAGGATCGAGCCATCCGGCAGGACCGCCAGAGCGGTAATTGGCCCCGTATGACCGGCCAGGTCGGCAAGTTCCGCTTTTGTCGGATCGGTCGCGGCCAGATCAAAGGTCTTGACGTGGTTGTCTCCCAATCCCGCAACCGCTCTCTTTCCGTCCGCCGAGAGGGCCAGTGAGAGCACCGGGGCAGGTTGTGTGGCGGTGGTTAGCAGGAGTTTGCCGTCGGCGGCGTTCCAGACCTTGAGGGTTTTGTCGGCCGAACCGGAGACCACTTTCGCTCCGTCTTTCGTCACGGCGACCGCGCGGACGGCGTCGCCATGGCCGTCGAGTGATCGGACGACGTTGCCGTTGTTGACGTCGAAAAGTTTGACCGTTTTGTCGGCGGAACCGGTCACGACTTGCGCTCCGTTGGGCGTCACCGTCACGGCGAAGATCGGTCCTTGATGCCCGGCGAAGACGCGAATCGCAGAGGGAATCCAGCTTCGAACCTTATTGTCTCCCCCGGCCGAGATCACGGCTTTGTTGTCCGGCGAGATGCCGACGCCGACGATCGCCGCGTTGTGGGCGGAGAGATCTTGCAGTTCCCTTCCTGACGCCGCGTCCCAGAGTCGTACCGTCTTGTCCGTCGACCCCGACACGATCCTCAACCCATCCAGCGAGAGCACGACCGCCTGCACGGGTGCTCCATGGCCATTCACGGTCATCGTATTTTTCCCATCGGCGATCGTCCAGACTTTCAACGACTTATCCGCGGAACCCGTGACGAGTGACTTGCCATCCTTGCTAGTTGTCAACGCAAGGACTGCCTCGGTGTGTCCTCCGAAGTCGCGGACAAGCTTGGCGTCGTTGACGTTCCAGAGTTTGACGAACTTGTCGGCCGAGGCGGAGAGAAGCAGGTTCTGATCGTTGGGCGCGAAGGCAAGCGCATTCACTCGGCCGGAGTGGCCTTCGAGCTTCTTAAGTTCCTTGACCTCACCAACGCTGAAGACCCGAATCACGTTATCCTCGGTCACAGCCGCGACCTGACTTCCGTCGAGCCGGAAGGCGATCGCGGTCGCCGGTGAGGGGAGGCCCTCGATCTTCTTGACCTCATCGCCTTTTTCCGCGTTCATGATCTTGATGGTCTTGTTGGCGAGACCGACTGCCAACTCCGAGCCGTCTCCCTTGAACGCGATCGCCGTGATCGGCTCGCCCGCGTCGATTTCTTTGATGAGTCCACCGTCGGCGGTTTTCCAGACTCGAATCATCTTTTCACCGGCGGTTGCGGTCCGAGCGCCATCTGGGCTCATCGCGAACAGGGTGAGAGGTCCCTTCGCATCAATGACCTTGGGTTCGTCGACCGGCAATTGCCAGAGCCTGGCGAGCCCGTCTGAACCCGCCGAGACGAGAAGCTGATTGTTCGGCAAGAACGCGAGACCGAGAACCGTGTCCGATGGCGTTTCGATGACCCCTTGAGGCACACCGTCGGCGTTCCAAAGGCGAATCGCGCGGGCCTTGTCACCCGTGGCGATGAGGTTGGAATCGCCTCGCCAAGCCGCCGATTCGACCTCCGCGGCGTGTCCGGAAAGTTCTCGAACGCTCGCGCCGGAAGTCAGATCCCAGACCTTCACGACTTTGCCCGAGACGGCGACGGCCTGCTTACCGTCGGGCTTGACCGCCAGCGCATGCACACCCGCGGGGTGCTCTTTCAGGTCCTTTGAGGGTCCGGAACGAGGGAACTCCCAGACCTTCGCGGTCTTGTCGAGGCTCCCCGAGAGAATCAGCTTGCCGTCCGGTGAGGGGGAAACGGCCAGAACGAGCCCGGAATGCCCGTCCAATTTTTTGATCTCCTTGCGCGTGCTCGCGTCCCAGAGCCGGACCGTGTTGTCGAAACCTCCGGTGACGATCGTTTTTCCGTCGGGGAACCAGGCGATGGAATAGACCGGGTCGGTATGGCCGTCGAGCGTTCCGATGGTCGAGGCCTGTTGCGCGAGGGCAACCCCCATCGTCGCCAGACTGCCAAAGATCGCGGCGGCGATTCGAGGGAACAGAGTTCGTCTGGATCGCATCAAGATGCCTCTCACAAGGATGTTCGATAGATTGTGGGCTCGGGCCTTCAGGTCGTTGCGATTCTCCAGCCGAAACGACCATATTGAGGCCGAACATAGACACGATTTAACGGCTGTGCAACAACTTTCTCCAAACGTATCTGTTCCTATGTCCAGAAAGACGTACACGATCGCACCTCGAGGCGCTCTCGAATTGACGTCCATCCTGGAAATAAGATCGTTCCGGCTGGCACCTCGTCCAAAAAAATTCTTTCAAGGTTCAAGGCGGTTCTCTGGTAATTCGACCCGCGAGAACTCCTCTGGGTTTATCTATTTTCGCGCGCTCCGCGTCTCTGGCCGTTTGTGCTCGCAAGAGAACGAGCTTAGGCCCGGAATCGAGCGCTGTCCTGGAATTTTTTCGGGGCGAATCGCTCACTGAATCAACCCGGCAACGATCGGCAAGTCACACCCGGAATGTGACATAGCGTTGAGAAAAGGAGACGTCGCAGGGCATCAAGGCAACAAGAGTTGCCCGACCGAATCGGCCCGGCGGCGCGAGGGTTCTCCAGACCACGACGCGATTATCACCGGGAGGCCCGACATGCTGGATTCACGAGGGCGGACACGTGCCGG
>JAYVYS010000297.1:0-5154 GCA_043784005.1 Isosphaeraceae bacterium | reverse complement strand
GAGACCTCGGCGAGGCGATGAACGTTCGCCTCACGTGCTCGGAAGTCTCCCCCCTTAATCGTGTCGTAGAAGAGGCGGTGAATACTATCGCCATCGTTTTGATAGTTCTTGGCGGCGTTGATACCACCTTGCGCGGCGATCGAGTGGGCGCGTCGAGGACTATCCTGGTAGCAGAACGTTTTGACTTGATAACCCAGTTCCGCTAACGTGGCCGCCGCCGATCCACCCGCTAGCCCCGTCCCGACGACGATTACGGAGTATTTCCGCTTGTTTGACGGGTTGACCAGCTTCATATCAAACTTGTGCCGGGTCCACTTCTCTTCGAGCGGACCGGAGGGGACGTTAGAATTGAGTTCCATGGTTCGAGGCTCCTGATATTACTTGACGAACCCGAACAGGATGGAGATAGGTATGGCGGCAAAACCCAGTACAACGACCAGAGTGAAGACGGTCGCGACCCTTCGACCGAGTGAACCGTACCGTGGTTGGCTTGCGCCGAGCGTCTGAAATAGGCTCCAGATGCCATGCCAGAGGTGAAGCCCAAGCGCCGCCATCGCCGCGATGTAGAAAAACGCGACCGGAGCAACCTTCAGACCTGAGACGACGTTGTGATAAACGTCTCCCTCTTTATAACTCGGATGCACCGTTCCGGTCGTGAAATGGAGAAGGTGAAAAATGATAAAACCAAGGAGGAGCGGCCCGGTAATTCGCATCGATCGCGAGGCGTAACTTGACTCGCGATGCTTGGTTAAGCGATATCCCTTTGGTCGTGCCGCCAGGCTGTTTCGGGTTAAGAGAATGTAAGCGTAAAGATGTAGGGCTACCGCGCCGAGCAGAACCAACCGTGCCGCCCACAGGAAGGCCATTTCAAATCGAAGCAGCCGGCCGTAAGCATTGAGCGCCTCGGCACCCTCGAAGACTTTGAGGTTTCCCACCATGTGCCCGAGGACGAACCCCGACAGGACGATACCGGTTACGGCCATGATCAATTTCAGGCCGATCGTCGAATGAAGAAAGCGACCCAATCGCGTCCGCGACGGTCGTCCGGCGGGAGCCGACTTCAATGTTACGGCAGTTGCCATGTGCGTTTGCTTTCGCCCTCAATTCACGAGCACAAACTACGGATATCCCTCGCACTCGATCGCGGGGTGCAAGCGAACGTCTCTCTATCGGCTCGTCGGAGCAATAGTCTGGGAGGTCGCCACTCGCGGTCGACATCGCGCAGGGCTTTTTGTTTACCACGGATCGTGAGCACACACCATGCTCCACCGTCGGCTTTCGCAAGACGGGAGTCGTATTCGGCGTCATTCTCGCCCCGCCCATCATGATCCTTGACGCACGACCGTAAATTCCACAAAACCTCGTGGATTTTGATCGGAACCTATTGCCGTGAATCCGATTACCCCAAAGTTTACGGGGCAGACGGCAACCGATTGGGCGTTTCGAGTTTCCGATCGTCGTGGCTGGCAAAAGACACGTTTCAACACACGAACTTCGGAAACAATTCGAATCGGCATGCCTTCGCGGCATTTGGCTCAACACGTCCAGACCTTGGATCGGCAGGTCTCAATTTTTTATAGAGAGTTTGCCTGGACGCGGCAAGTGGTGACTCACGAAATCGTACGGATAGCCTGGAGGTGTGGATGTCAGCGCGCGATGCGAAGCTGCGTCGCGGAAAAGTAACCACGACGGGTGAGACGACCGACGGCGGCAACCGGACTGCCGTGGCAGAGGTTTTCTCCAAGATCTTCAAGCCAGCCAAGATCTCCCACAAGCGATGAGTTTGCTTCGACGATCATCAAGTCCTTGGGACGCCCTTTCGGCGCGACCTGAAGAACGAGCCGTGACTCTTCTCCGATCGAACGCGCTGGTTCGACCCAAGAGTCGATAATCGCGCCGTTGACGACCAGTTCCGAATCCATGCCTTTTGCTCCTTCTTCTGCTCGATTTGTCGAAGTCACGCGCCTCGTTCCTTCGACTCAGTGCATCCATCATAGCAGTGATAGGGGTGTCTGGCAAGTCGATCCCTCCAGACTCGTTCTTATTTTCAACAGCGCGTAGAGGCGAGGCGGAACATCCTTTATGTGGAAAAACAACGCTTTTGTTAGGGTTTGACATGTTTTGAAAAGGTCGTAACAGACGTATAAGCCGGATTCTGTCGAGACCGCGAACGGTCGCGGATGACCATTTCTCTGGGACGCCGGTTACCCGACGCCTCAAGCGGCCTACCCGGAGGTCGTTACGGGCCGAGCCGACCCGCCGCAACGGTCCGCTTTCACAAGCTTTCCGTTGCAATGCCCCCCTATTTGGCCTTGCTCCCGGTGGGGTTTGCCTAGCCAAGGCGGTCGCCCGCCCTGCTGGTGAGCTCTTACCTCACCGTTTCACCCTTACCCCGAAAAATAAAATCTTCCGAGGCGGTTTAATTTCTGTGGCACTTTCCCTACCCGGACGAACCGGGCGGTGGGCGTTACCCACCACCATGCCCTATGGAGTCCGGACTTTCCTCCGCGTCGATCGGGGATCGATCCGAAGAGCAATCCCCGCGACACGGCGGTCATCCCGCCTGCCACGACCTTGGTAACATCATAATCCTTCCTCAATTATTCACAACGGCAATTCTCGCACACAGTTATCGTGAAAAAAAAGTATCCTACATGGAAGCACTCGACACGTTTAAACAACATAAATCGCTCCAGATTCGCGAATTATGCGATTCTTGGCAATGAATAAGAATTGTGTTGGAGCCCAAAGTCGTGTGATCATTCCGCCCCGAAGGGATGCCAGACAGAACCCAGGGGCCTGAGCCGCGGGACCTGTGTCCGAAGTAAGAAAAGGCCTCCCTCGTCCCGAAGGCACGGCGAAAGTCTTTGGTTCCATAAAGCTTCCGTCGCCCCTCCAGCGCTGAATTCGCCTTGGTGTGCCGAATGCTCTGTGGTTACCCGCGTGACTCTTCCACCAACCTGCTGATTGAAACGAACGACGCTTTGAGGTCTTGATATAATTTGCGGTAGATGGTGTACGCTTTGTCATACTGAATCTTGGCTCGAGGATCGACGGTAGTTTGATCTTCGAGGCGGATCGTCGCGTCACAGGCTTCAGCGACGGTCGCGAAACCTCCGGTGCCCACCTGTGCGAGCAGGGCCACCCCAAAGGCCGGGCCTTCCGACGAGTTCACTGTGTGGACGTCCACGCCGTAAATATCCGCTTGTATTTTGCGCCAGAGAGCGTTTCGGGCACCTCCTCCGGAAAGGCGGACCTGCGTGATCGCAACACCCATCTCGCGGATCAATTCCAGGCTATCTCGCATCGCGTAGGTTGCGCCTTCGAGGACGCTCCGGACCAGGTGAGAGCGGCCGTGCCGCACCGTCAGGCCGATCCAGGCCCCTTTCGCGTCAGGGTCGAAGTGAGGAGTCCGTTCCCCCGTGAGATACGGCAAAAAGAAGAGCCCCTCCGCACCGATCCCGGCGAGCGCGGCCTCGTCGGACAGGACGAAGTAGGGGTCGACTCCCAAAAGTTTCGCGCGCTCGATCTCAGCCTTTCCCAACTCGTTGCGAAACCATTGAAAGCTGCCCCCGGCGGAAAGAACCACTCCCATGACGTGCCAGGCACCCGGCACCGCATGACATCCGCGTTGCAGTCGGCCCAGTGGGTCAAAACCGGGGGAATTCGTGTGGGCGAAGACGACGCCCGAGGTACCCATTGTGGCGGAAATCACACCAACGCGGACAATGCCGTTGCCCACGGCCCCCGCTGGCTGGTCGCCGCCGCCGCCGACGATCGGCGTCCCCTCGGCGAGCCCTGTTTCCTTTGCGCCGATCGCGCTGACGTTCGAGGAGACTTCAGGGCTTTCATAGCAAGGTGGCAAAAGGGCGGGATCGAGGTCGAGCCTCGCCAACAGTTCCTTACTCCAGCATCGATTGGCGACGTCGAGGAGGAGGGTCCCCGAAGCGTCGCTGACCTCAGTGGCATAGGTTCCCGAGAGCCGGTATCTGATGTAATCCTTAGGAAGGAGGACCTGTTGCACCCTTTCCCAGTTGTTCGGCTCATGCTTGCGGACCCAGAGAAGCTTGGGGGCCGTGAAGCCCGTCAGCGCGGGGTTCGCCACCATCCGGATCAGGGCTTCCCGGCCTCCCGCCTTCGACTCGATCTCCGCGCATTCGACGGCGGTACGTTGATCGTTCCAGAGCAAGGCCGGACGAATGACTTTGCCCGTGGCATCGAGGAACACGGACCCGTGCATCTGCCCGCTGAGGCCGATCCCCGCGACGTCGCTAGGCTTCAGGTTTGCCTTACTGAGAACGCCTTTCACGGTCTCGCAGGTGGCCCGCCACCAGAGCTCGGGGTCCTGTTCCGACCAGCCGGGCCGGGGATGTTCGCACGGGTACTCGGCGGAGCTGGAGGCGAGGATTTTCCCTGTCTCGTCGATGGCCAATGTCTTTGTGCCAGACGTGCCGACGTCGATCCCGAGGGTAACGCTCACCTTTGAATCTCCCAGCGCGCGCCGCATTTCAAGACTTGCGAGCGGATCTTTGGCGAAAGCCGGCGGGCCTCTTCTTCAAAAGCCTCGACCGGAACGGTATTAAACGTAAACATGTCGTAATGATGAGGCACGATAAAACGAGGTCCGACGCCATTCGCAAGGGCCACCGCCTCGGCCGAGGTCATGTTTCCAGCAACGCCTCGCGACGGGTCGCGCCCGTTGATCGGAAGAAACATGACATCGACAGGCTCCGACCCGATCGCCTCTATCAGGCCATCGTACGCCAGCGTGTCACCACTATGGTAAAGGCGAAGCCCGGCGATCTCGATCACGAACCCCAGATAAAGATGACATCCTGTTTCGTCGGTGTCGAGCCCCTCGTGGGCGGATGGAACCGCGTGAACTGAAACGCCGGACGCGCGGAAAGTCTCACCAGCGACAAGTCCGATTTGACGATCCTTGTGAACGCCCAGCGATTCCGCATGTTGACGAAGGGAGCGAGGCAAGACGAGTTTCGCCTGGGAAGGCGCCTTCAAGAGGTCGAGGATCGAGCCGGGGTCAAGGTGGTCGGAATGCCTGTGGCTGGCCAGCACATGGTCGATCTCCGAAAGATCGGCACCTCGAATCGGGGCCCGCGTCATCCGGATATGGGGACGATCCGACTGCTGGTACTT
>JAYVYS010000296.1:0-2603 GCA_043784005.1 Isosphaeraceae bacterium | reverse complement strand
CACCCGCACCTCGGTTCGCGCGTTCGCTGTCGATCGAGAAATGCTTTCATCGGACCGTGGATATCAACCACATCCCAGCCCTTATCTCTTTGAGAGAGGAGCCATTCGGAATAGCGAACGAGCACGTCGTCATATCCTTCAAAGGGCAGACGATACTCAGCGCGACCGGCGGGGAGGGTCTTGGCCTTGATCGGGACAGGGTCGAAAACGGGCGGAGTGAGGTGAAGCATCTTCACACCGAGGGCAGCGGCTCGGTTGTGGAGCGCGGTCAAGTTGTCGCGGAACGCCTTGAGTCGGGTCTCGTCGAAGGGATAGTAGATGCCATCGTTCATGCCGTAGCAGGCGACGACGAGATCGGGCTTCGTCCGCGTCAGCACGCGCTCGAACCGCTCACCGAGGTCGGGCCGAGAGAACTTGCCATCGGCGTGACCCGGCTCGGAGAGGCCCGAGACGGTCTCACTCGGCAGGCCGAGGTTGAGGAATTCGCATCGGAGTGAGGGGTTGCGAAGTCTGAGATAGGTTTCGACATAGTCAATGTACTGACCGGAATATGTGATGCTGTCGCCGACGAAGACGACGCGGTGGATACCGGCCAGGGGAGGGTCATCGGCGTGCGTTGTTGGCGTCATCGAGACAGTGGCGACGATCCCAACCATCGCGATTACGAACCTCGATCGCACTCGATCTGACATGGCACTTCTCCCGTTATGACGATGGCTTCCGATCGACGCACTCTGCGCGAAGATGGGGGCGGACTCAAGGGGTGGGCGTCGAAATCTTGGGCCGGTTCCTCCTCATTCTGCGTAAATCTGTCTCCTTCCCCGGTTGGGTGGTGTCCCACGATGATTGAAACGGCCCATCCCCCTTTGCAAGGGGGGGAGGGCCGTCGGACCCGGTCTGACTACCCTGGTGCAATCAGCCTGAGACATCACCCCCCGTTGAGGGCGAAGGTATTGATATCAGATTTTGCGACATGAAGAGAAGATCACTGTTTTAACTCGTTCCCACGTTCTGCGATATGCATTATCCACAACTTCCGAGGTGAAGTGCATGGATGATAATCTTCAGCCCGTGACGGGGAGAGAGGATCGGATGAGGCCGCCAATCCCGGTCACTCCCCCCTTGCCCTCGCCGACGCTCCGTGTTCCCATCAGGGTCAATCCCACGGCCCCCTCAAGTCCGGGCCGACCCTCTCCCGAGGAGGCCCGTCCTTGCTCTTCTTCCCAATCCTCGCCACACTTATCTTGATCGGCCCGGCAATCGTCGCGAAGGCCGACGATTTGCCCAAGGTCGAAAAGCTCCCCAACCCCTTCGCGTTCCGCGACGGCTCGACCGTCAAGACGCCCGAGGATTGGGTGCGTCGTCGCGCCGAGATCAAGGGGCTATTCGAGGATTACGAATTCGGTCACCTGCCGCCGAAGCCCGCGACAATGACCGTCAATCGAGGCGAGTTGACGGTCGACGAGGCAATGGGGATCGACCGGCAGGAACTCGTCATCACGATGGGGCAGGGGGGCAAGTCGCTCGTCTTGCACGTCACGTTGAGCGTCCCGAAGGCGGCGGCGGCGAAAGGGCCGGTCCCGATGATCGTCCAGGCGGGGTTTGGCCGCCCTCCGATGGGTGTTCCAGCCGTTGCGAAGACTAAGGCCGCTCCCCGCCCCGATCGGCTCCGCGTCTTCACCGACCGGGGCTATGCCGTGGCCGAGTTCAACTTCCAGGAAGCCGCCGTCGACAACAAAGAGCGCGGGCGGGTCGGCGGGGTCTATGGATTGTTTGGCGATGAGATCGACTGCGGCGCACTCATGGCCTGGGCCTGGGGCATGCACCGCGTGATCGACGCCCTCGAAACCGATCCGAGGATTGATCCGAAAAAAGTGATCGTCACCGGCCATTCCCGATACGGTAAGGCCGCGTTGATCGCGGGGGCGTTCGACGATCGGATCGCGCTGACCGTCCCCAGCCACTCGGGCTGTTCGGGCTCGGCCCCGTATCGATTCCTCTATGGCAAGAGCGAATCACTTCAAAGCATCGTCGCTTACGCCCCCCAGTGGTTCCGGCCCGACTTCAAGCAGTTCGTCGGCAAGGTCGACCGACTCCCCGTCGATCATCATATGCTCAAGGCGTTGGTCGCCCCTCGCGCCTTGCTCGCGACCGAGGGGACCAACGACGCCTGGACGAACCCGCAGGGCTCGCAATTGACGAATCTCGCGGCGAAGCGCGTGTATGACTTCCTCGGGGCCGTCGACCGGATCAGCATCCGTTTCCGACCTGTCGGCCACATCCCCAGCAACGACGACCTGCTCGACTTCGCCGACCATCTCTTCTCCGGCAAGCCGCTCCCCGCCGATTTCGGCAAGCTCGCCTATCCCGAAGAGACGAACGCCTTCGATTGGGACGCGCCGAAGCGACTTCCTTGAGGACGAATGCCGGTATCAGTAAGCGCTGCACGATCTGGCCGTTTTTCAGATGCGACTCGACAATTTCGTCAATATCGCTGGCATCGATCGGCGAGCCCATGCTGGTGAGAGGCGATGATGTCCATCCCCGCTCCCTAACCCGGCAAACCTCACCAAGCCGTTATTGCCGGACGGGTCCGGGAAAGA
>JAYVYS010000295.1:0-15922 GCA_043784005.1 Isosphaeraceae bacterium | reverse complement strand
GCGGCGTGATCACCCTGGGTTTTCCGACGGTTATGATCGGGATTCCCGGACAGGGCTCGGCTCTTCAATCCGCGGCGCAATCCGGCGCGCCCTTCTGCGAGCAGTGAGAGGAGTAACCATTCGGCCCCGGTCGGGGTCAAGGTTCGATTCATGCAAGTGATCCTGGAAGTCAAAACGGGCCCGGAGGCGGGTCGGACCATTACCATCGGCCCTGGCCCCGAGGTCTCGATCGGCCGCAAGGTTCCCGCCCGCGTGGTCATCTCGGGCGACCCGACAATGTCGCGCGCCCACTTCGTTCTTCAATGCGACGACACTTCCTGCCGAATTCGCGACCTGGGAAGCCTCGCGGGGACGCTTCTGAACGGAGCCCCGGTGGAGGGTGAAACACTCCACGATGGCGACGAGCTCATCGCCGGGTCGACCATCTTCGTCGTGCATTTCGAGGGACCATCGCCCGCGCCGGCCGCCTCGCCTTCCTCAACTCTCGTTGTCGAGGGGCGTTCCGATAACGGGCCTGAAGTGACCCAGGCTCTTCCGAAGTTGAACGAAGAGGCCGATCCTAACGATGCCGTCCTGAAGCGCCTTCGAGCTGAACCCGGCCCACTTTTCGCGATCCTCGACGCCGCCCGCGATCCACTGGTGTTGGCGCGACTGTGCGAGTGTAACGAAGAACACCAATCCCTCTACGAAGGTCCGAAAGGTGAACGCCTCGCCGCTGCCGCGCCTTACCTGGTTTCATTGCCCCCGCAATCGCCTTTCCTAGAGACTTTGGTTCGAGATGGCTGGGGGAAGAGTTGGGGGGTTTATCTCACTTGCGACCAACCCTTCAAAGATGTGCGTAGGCATCTGAGACGGTTTCTGACCGTCGAACTCGAAGGGGGAAAAAAAGTGTTGTTCCGGTTTTATGATCCGCGAGTCCTGCGGGTGTTTCTGCCGACTTGCAACGCCGACGAACTTGCCAAATTCCATGGACCGGTGGGAGCTTATATTATGGAGAGTCCGAGAGAGGGCGGCTGGTTGGAGATGAGTGTGATTTCCGGCAAACTTGTCCAAGGCGAGGGTCGCTAAAGGGTACGGCCGACCCATGAGCTTCGATGAATCAAGTCCGGAATCGAGGATTACGAAATGCTGATTCGCCGGAAACAGCTCGAGACGATGGCGGACTCTCAGGACGAGGAATACTATGTTCGCCTGAAGGCGTTCTTTCGCACCAACATCTCGGAGCAAACCGCCGATTTCGACGATCCTACACTTTTGGAATGGATACGGATCGGTGTTCGAAAGGCGAGAGCCTACAAGATCCATACAAATGAAGGTGTGACAAAATTCGTCGCGCTGGTGCTGCTCGTCGGCCGTGAGTTCGACCAAGAGCCGGCGGTCAACCGTTACCTCAAGTCGCCCGACTTGGATCCGGACCTCAAAGTACATGTGCTGTCGGAAATGGTCTCTCGGAATCTGCGGGCCTAACCGGAATTCGGCGGAAGGAATCGTTCATGGCAATCCTGCTGGGTCTGTCGGCATTTGAACTCGCCGTGCTCGCGACCGCGGCGGTGACGGCGTTGGTGGCCGCCAGTCCCGCGGGCCAGCAGGCGGCGCGACAGACCGCTCGGGCGATCGCCGATGGGATCGACGCCGTGGGCGAAAAGATCAAAACGATTGATCTCGCCCCCCCCGTCGCGGATACGGATTGCCCGCCCAAAAAGAAGTGTCCTCCATGCCCGGCTCCTCCCCCTCCGCGAATCGATCGGGTCCCACCGTCACGTCCCCACTGGCCGTGTCCAGGAGACCATGTCCATATTTTTGAAATGAATCAGAATCCGGAAACTTGCCAGTGCTTTCCGAGAGAAAAAGAGGTGATCTGCCTGCCCCAAGGCGGAACACTGCCCTGAGACCTCCATGGTCCGGTTCCGGCACGGGTGAGGGTTCCCAGGCAAACTTCCGAGGTTGAGAGAGAGGCTGAGATGATCCAAGCTCGAGAGAGACTGGCCGGTTTCGACGCGCGAGAGTTGTGGCTGGACCCCTCGGTCCTGTGGACCTCGGCGCGCAAGGATTCGTTTCTTTATCGGCTCGACGTCAACCGGCCGATGTCTGTCGACCCTCGTGTCTGGCCCTCCGTCTTTGATGCCGACGGCCGAATTTACCCCCCTGAACGCTTCGGATATCAGTCGCTCTGGGCTGATCTCGAAGCTCTCCGGCGGGCCTTGTCGGTCCGGTTGAAGGTCCATCCGAATCAGGCATTCCGGGCGATCGCCGTAACCCTTCTCTTGGGCGACTATTGTGCGACCGACAAGATCGACTGGGACTCCAGAATTCCGACGCCGTTCCCTGACCTCCCCACTGAGAACTCAGCCTGGCCCCTCCTGGGTTACGACGTGGGAGACCAATGGATGCTGAGCGCTCTGTCCAACTGCGGTTTCATCCCCGAATATGACGACGTCGCCGCCCTCAGGGGACGGTGGGGACCTGTCTTGAACGAGCACCACCTGTTCGATGACTTGGGACAAGCGATCGAGTTTAAGCAGATGTCCGACATCCGTCTCCAAGAGGATCACGCACCCTGCTTCATCTTCGGCATCCGATCCGTCCCCCTCCGATTTGACTCATGACGACCGGGTCGCGTCCTCCGTTGATCATTTTAACTTTTCCCCGCTCATTCTCTTCGGTCGTCTGCGCCATGCTCGGTTGTCACCCGGAGGCGTTTGGTTTCCCCGAACTGAATCTGTTCGTCGCCGACACCGTCGGAGAACTCCTCGAACTTCAGGACGAACAGAGCAGTGCCCCTGTCAACCCTGGCGCGGACTACCTGGCGGGTTTATTGCGAGCCGTCGCGGAGTTGTTTCACGGCGGTCAGAGTGCTGAAAGCTTGGAATCGGCGGCGGACTGGTTCTCTGAGCATGCCAACTGGTCGACACGTGACGTCCTCGACATGATCCTTGACGCGGTGCGGCCCCGTGTCGGCATCGATAAAAGCACTAGGACCGCGCTTTCCACGGTTTCGCTGTGTCGGGCACGATCATCGTGCCCTCAGGCCCGCTACCTTCACCTCTCGCGGCATCCGATTCCTACGATTCGCTCTCTACTGTCGGTTCAACACAGGGTATCGGGGAGGAACGTTGGCGACGCCTGGTTCTATGCAAGGCTCTGGGTGTCTGTTCACGAAATCATTTTTAATTTTTCCGCCGACCTGCCCGTGGGAAGAGTACTGAATGCGCGGGCGGAGGACCTCCTCCAGAATCCCAAGGATGAGCTCGCACGGATCGCACGCTGGCTTGGATTACGTGATGATCAGGCTGCGATAGCAGCGATGGAACACCCCGAAAACTCACGGTTCGCGGTGGTCACGTCGTCCCGCCTCCAAGGTGATAACGATCCCGATTTCCTGGCGAGCCCTGCCTTACGACGGGTCGCCCCGCCCCCTCCGTTGGAGCTGCCTTCCGATTGGAATATCGACGCGGGGACATGGCGGGACCTCGTCGAACTCTCGCGTCGATTAGGTTATTAAGCTGCGGAGAAAATTTAGTGTCACATCGATTTCTGATCGTAAAAATTAGATCTGACACTAAATTTATGACCTTCCTTGACTTTTCTCGATCGTCCAAAAGCGACCGGTGGGCGACACCCGCCGACAGGCGTAACCACTTTCCTTTGGACATTGGGATGCGGCACGTGTCCAATAAGAACACCGGGGTCCGGGTGATGTGGTCGATGATGCGGTCAATGTCAGCCGGCGAGCTGTCTGTGCTTCAACTCTTGTTTGAACGCAGGCGAGGAAAAGTCGGTGTCAGATCCTTTTTCCATCGTCAAAAATCGACTTGACATTGCCTTCTCCTCAATCGCATTATCCGTAAGAGCCCTTAGAGGTCGACATCCTTTAAAGACATGGGAGCAATCATGTCGACGAAATGCAAAGAGCACCCCGGACGAGACGCCGTCTTCGAATACAACGGCATCCATTATTGTCCGCAATGCAAAAACGGCTACGAGGCCGCGGTCCGGGCGGTCAGCACACACGTCCAGCCAAAGGATTGCTTCGTGGTTTATGCCGGGCACGACATCTGGCATGCGATTCCAGGGACAGGTTGTGCGCATTGGGTGTCTCATCAGAAAAACATCCAGTTCGGCAATCCATCGATTCGTTGTTTGAAGGGATTCACATTCCGTGTCTCTTCGCTCGCCAGCCACCTTCGCGCCAGTGGGTCGGAAATCAAGGACCTCAAACTGGTCAAAGTCGGAGACGTGTGGGTCGCCCCGGGAGAGGGGCACGTCGGGATCGTCATGAAACTCAAGCCGGACCTCGACCCGAAGCATCCCAGTGTGGAAAAGACAATCATCATCCAGCACGATTCGAGTGGCCAAGGCAAGGTCGCGGAGAACGATCTTTTTTGGCTAATGCATTCCGGCGGCCATGGACCGGGACCAGGCAACTTCTATCGGATGAACTAGATCGGAGTCGGTCATCCGGGAGCGGGTCGGTCCTTAAATCATAGCGGGTCGCTGACTCGGTCCGGCGATTAGAACCCCCATCCGTCGGTCGTCACGATCTTCTGCCGCACGATGTCACGCGTGACGAACGCCGGGCAGCGAAGGCCGGGGATGTAAATCTGCTCGATGTTGGGCCAGCCGCTTAGCGTCATGAACATCCCATTGGGTAGGTGGTCGCGGTACTGCGTCTTGCCCGTTCCGACATAGGCCTCGGTGTCATACCGTAAGTAGGCCTTGATGGAAACGTCCATCAGACTCCAGCTCGGTTGAACGGCTTCCGCGGAGCGCGCCACCGTGCCCAGGCCGAGGGCTCCGGTTTGGTGTCGCATGAGGATTGTCCGGTAATCGCTCTCGGCGAACCACCAAGGACCCCTTGCCCATGAGGTCGAGGGGATCGCCACGCCGGTCTTCGGATTCTTGGTGCTGGCGAACCGGAAGATCGCTGTGCCAGCCGACAATGACCTGATCGTCACGGTCCGCACGCCCTGGATCACTTGATTCCACTCAAGCCGAGTTATCGCGAGGTTCTCGTTAACCACCATGACATCGACCCCATGCTTCGCGCCGGGAGTGCTTCGCGCCGATCAGTGTGGTTCCATCTCGAGGACTGCCCGGTTGGCTTGGGATTCTCATCTGTTATGATACATACGCCGCCTCCGTAGTACAGCGGGCCTCCCTGATCGATGATCCCCCCCGTTTCCCCATGTGTCACGGAGTCAGGTTTGATGTCGACCGCGGCTCGCCTTTCCCTTACCAAGCCTCAGCGTGCCCGGCTCGTGCTTGAGGCGGCGTCCTCCTTCGTTACTGTGACGCTTCTCGCCTGGCTGCTCATCTGGTTTGTCAGTAAACAGCCGCATATCGCACCGGTCGTCGTCCTTTACCAGACGGGGAACCGCGACGATATCGGGCACATCGAAGCGGATGCGCGGGCTCTCGCAGGTAAGCAGTCGACAAAGGTCGAGCCCGAGGCTTGGTCGTACCAGATCATTCAGAAACTGGCGGCGACGCCGGCTCCCCGCGTCCTGGTGCTCTCGGCCCCCGCGCTCGGAAAGACCTTCGGCGGCAGCGAGACGATTGAGCAGGTCGTCACTGAAGTCGCGCGCAAGGCCAGCAAAGACCTTTTGATCGTGCTCGACCTTGCGCAGATCGACACCGAGCGTGCTTTGCAAGTTTATGGCAACGCGCCGTACGCGGGGCTCAAAGAGGCGCTCGCGAAGGTCGAGACGCAGGAAGACGGTCCCCAAGTCGCCGTGCTCTGCTCGGCCGCGCCCGGGCAGGTGAGTTGGGCGATTGACGGGATCGGCCGTTCGGTCTTTTCCTACTTCCTCCAGCACGCACTGGCCGGTGCGGCGCGGCCCGCCCCCGATCCATCCGCGCGCAGTTCACGTCAGGGCAAGCTCACTCCGGACGACATCCACCGTTACGTCCACGACCGCGTCCGTGACTGGGCGAGGATTAACCGCAAGACGAATCAGACCCCGATCCTCCTCGCCGTCGGTAAGCGCGGCACGAACTTTAAGATCCCCACCCTCGCCGTCAATGCTCCCACGTTCGCCGAATCCTCCGGCGCCGACGTCACATTGTCGGACGAGGCGAAAGCCAAGGAGAAGGACACCCTGAAGGCCGAGGCCCTCAAGGACAAGGATTCAGAGAAAGAAAAGAAAACCGCCGACAAGTCCAAGGACGGTCCGGCGGGAACGCGAGTCTCAATTCCGGTCCATCCGCGTGAGGAACAACTCGTCAGGCTCCTCACCGAATGGAATGACTACGATAAACTCGCCAAGAGCGATCCGCCCCCCTATCGCTTTGTGCCCTCGCTCTGGCGTGAGTACCAAGACCGGTTACTCCGTGCGGACCGTCTATTGAGGGCGGGTTGGGCCGATCCGGTTCTTCGCGAAAATACGGACGAGCAACTGAATGAAGCCGCCAAAACGCGAGAGGATCTTGTTACGAAGTTCGAGATCCGTAAGAAAAAGGAAGATGAGTTCCGCTTCCGCCCCGCCTTATCTGATAGGAAAGGGTCAAACGCCCTGTATGCCGCGCTCAAGTTCGTGACAGACGAGGGGATCATCGATCTGATCGTCGAACCCGATCCGCCTGTGTCTGAAATCCCCGCGAAGCCCGCTGGCGTGGGTAACGGGGCCGGCGAACTCGGACGCCGTCCGGAAGTCGCAGGCAGGCCCCCCGAAGAAGTCCCGGAAACTCTCCTTTACGCGCTCGACGGCACCCCCCCCGAGCGGTTCCTGGAAATTCAACTACCTGCTTATGCCTATGGCTTTTCCAAGGCTTTTAGCGCGGACACGCTATTCAAAGGCGTCGAGCGGGGCCGGTTGCTTCGCGACGCCGTGAAACATCGGCTCCCGGGCGAGGTCGCGCTGGCCGTTGATCGCCGGGGGCTCGACTGGATGCGCGACCCGATCGAGAGGGGAGATAAGACCCGCCGCGAGGTGCAGGACCTCCTCCTCGGCGGTCCGCTCGAAAATCTCGAGCACATGATCTCTTCATATGGCGTCGAGTACAACAATGCGCTTGTGCTGATCAATAAGTACCACACGTCGCGTACGCTGCTGGAACGAATCGCCGCCGAATTCCCGGCGCTGGCCGAGTGGAAGGTCCGTGCGATGTCACCACGTCCTTCCGTGGCTGCTGATGGCTGGCTTCCAGAGGGCTGCGACGAGGTCGTCAGAACCGCCGGCGCGCTGGCCGATGCGTTGAAAGATGGGCACAACAAGCCCGATCTCGCCACCCTCAACGTGGCGCTCACCGCCGCGAGTGAAGCTTTCAATCGCCTCAGCGACGAATTTAAAGGTAAGGCCCGTAGTCTCATCAACGCGAACTGGCGCGAACTCGACGATGTCCTTCGTGTGCCGCTTATCGAACCGGAAGTCAGAAAAAAACTTCTTAATCAGGTCGTGAAGAGCGAGATCGAACCTCCCCGCGCGACAGCCGCGGGGACCACCGACGCTTCGGCAGTCCAAATACCACCCCCGCCCGATCCGGGGTTCCGCACTCGTGCGATCGAGATCGCCCGCCTTGAGGCGGACCTCTTCAAACTCGCTTTCAGAACGTATCCCACGAGCGAGACTCGCGAGAAGCTTGAAAATTTGCGCAACGACCTGTCAAGCCCGCCCCTTGAGGCCCCCAATGCGCTGGCCAAACTTCTCGTTTGGACTTCGAGGATCTCTGAGTCGGTGAAGGAGGTGTCGAGAGCGTCGGGTCCTGGGGACTCCATGCCGCAGGCCAGCCAGGCCGAACTCGAGGCGGCCGACCTCCACACCCGGTTCCGGCCCCTCACCGACCTCTCTCGTGATAAAGCCGTGGCCAGACTCGACGACTATGCCCGACGATTCGCGCTGGAGTTCCACACCAGCCGCCTAAACGAGGATTATGCCGACGCCAAAAGTGTGCAGGAGATTCGCCTAACGGCAGAGCGGGAGTTCAATCCCGCGATAAAGTCCACGTTCCATCCCTATGAAGGGAGCTTGAAAACAACGGTCAAACCGTTGCCGCTAGCGGTCAATGACTTGCGAAAGCTCGAAATGACAGTTCGCCTCGATCCGCAACGATCCTTGAGCGAATCAAAGATCGGGGATGTCGCCCCCATAGGCAAGGCGTTTGTGGGCGTCTCCCCAGTGGTTCAATCCTTCACGCCCGCGGTTCCCGGAGTGGGAACGGCAACGCCACCGACTTCCCTCCCGTCTCCCCGATTAATCGTCTCGGTAATGCGCGATCCCACAGCCATGTACCTCGCGAGCGGACTCTCGGGCGGGTTGGTCCCTGTCCCCATGAATGATGCGCAAATCACCTTCGAAGTTCGTCAGGTCGACAGCGCCGTCAACAACGACAAGACCGCCGAACTGCGCGTCCGCAGATTCTACCGAGGAAGGCTCGACGAGGCCGGAGAGAATCAAAAGGTCGCCCTGCTGGACTTCGGGGATGACCTGAAGATCAGCCTGAGACCAAACAATCGCCGCTTCAAACCAGAAATCGCCAAGTCCATAGGCAATCAGTTCAAGCTGCATCCCGATCGAGGCTACTTCCACTTTGGTGAGCAGGTCGACTTCGACGTCGTGATCACCAACATCAGCCCCGAACCGCTGAACCTCCATGTCAAGCGGACATACAAGGCGGAAAACGGGGACGGCAAGCCTCTCAATCTCGATGATGAGAAGCGGAAGCTCGAACCCCGGGAGGAGTGGGCGCTTCCGGGCAGCGTCACGGCCGAAGACGCCCCGATCGGCAAGCCGCGGGTCCTCAATGTGGAAGTCTCCAAGATCGTTCCGGGGAAGCCGACCGGCCAGGAAAAGCCGCAGGTCAAAGCTTTCATATTCGAGCAGATGAAAGTGGAAGATTACATGAGCGTGAAAGACAGACGGGACTCGACCTTGATCAAGGGCACGCCGGTGAGCGACGCGCTGATCCTTGAGATTACGCACCTCGAGAACGATCGTTGCCTCGATCCGATTTTCAACAAGCAGATCGCGGCCGGAGCCGTCGGCATCGAAGAAAAGGGAGCGACAAAGCTGAAGGAAACGACGAGGGCATCGGATTTGACGGACGATACCACGATCCCGCTGGGCAAGGGCGTGCTCGCGAAATGGGAGATCAATAGGGATGACAAAATGATCGACTGGTGGGTGACAGTGGGTCCAGTTGGTAAGGCCCCGGATAAGCCGATTAAAGGTCAGCTTCAGGTGAGATGAAACTTGAGACGACTCACTTGGCCAACGAGGTGTCTTTCGGCTTGCCCACGTTCCTGTCCCGACCCCATGACGTGGTGCCCCTTCAACTCCTTGACCCTTTTGGAAGCGTTGCTGCGTTCGACCCCGGTCGCGTTCCTCACGCGCCGCATCACGTCGAGACGGAGCCCGCCGGTTTCTCCCATCCATAAAAAAGTTGCAAGATGCCCGAACAGAATGCTCTTGATATCGAATCCTTTCTGGAGCCAATCCGGGACGACAGCCCGGCCGGTGACTATCTGCGCTGGGAGTCGGAGTATTCCGAGATCGAGGCGGTGCGTCAGCAGGACGACGACGCGAAGAGCCAGGGCGGTTGGGAGCGCTCGCGTCAAAAGAAGGCGGACTGGGTGGGCCTGATCGGGCTCACGACCCAGCTCCTCCGCACCAAGACCAAGGACCTCCAAATCGCCGCCTGGCTCGCCGAGGGGCTTGCACAGACCGGAGGGCTGCCCGGCATCCGCGACGGCTTGCTCCTGATCGTCGCCTTGCAAGACAAGTTCTGGGACTCGGCTCACCCGGAGTCCGGCGACCTCGAGCTCCGCGAGGGGGTGTACGACTTTCTCGATCACCCCAGGCGCTTCCCTCTCTTCATCATCAACACGCCGATTACCGATTTCAGGGGGCTCAACCGCTTCTCATTTCGGCAGTATAAAGAGTCGCGGGACTTCGAAAATACTTTGCTTGGCCAGCCGTCGAAAGCTGACGAGTTGCTCCGGGAATATGTCGAAGACGGTAAGATCCGCGCGGCCGACTTTGACAAGGCCGTCAATGTCACCGAGCCGGCGTTTCTTCAGCAAACCCGCGAAGGCCTCAGTGTGTGTCTCGCCGCCGTTGACAAGCTCGACGACAGCAACACACAAGGGATTGATCTACGATTGATGCCTTCGCTATACGAGATAAGCGAGATTCCGACAGCAGGCGAGAATTTGATTGTCGTGGCCGCTGTGAATCACGTGCTCCACTTCCGCATTTTCGACGGCGATCGCAAGAGGGTCGTCGACACGGATGAGAAGAGCCTCACGGAAAAAGCGTCGCAAGTCGAGCATCTCAGGAAACAACTCGTGAGATTGTGGCCGCTCCACGAACTGACGATGAAGGACTATCGTCGGATCGTGACGGCTGTCATCTCAATCGTCGGCTACACCCCGGGAAAAGAAGTCCATTACGGAAAGAAGGGTCCGAGACTCTCCGCCACCCGAGCCTCGATTGAGGAGGTAATCAAGCAGATTGACCAGTTCCTGACGGGAAAGGAACTGTCCGCGCCTCCGTCGCCTCCTCCGCCCCCCGACGTACCTCCCGACACGCCCTCCGACACGCCCTCCGACACGCCTCATCGCCCTGTGCCCCCGAGACCGACCGGTGGGAGTGGGGGTGGGCCGATGACCGACGGCGACGACGCGCGCGCCCGGATTGTCGAGGCCGCGGCCTTTCTCCGTCAGGTCGACGGCACCGACCCCACCCCTTACGGGATGCTCCGCTCTCTTAGGCTGGGGGAACTTTACCGGGGTGGCGATGCTCCACTCGACCCGGCGAACCTCTCACGGCCTGCTGGAAACGACCGGGAAGAGCTTCGCACCCTGGCCGCCGCTGAGGATTGGTCCGGACTTCTCGACGCGGCGGAACGGGTGCTCGGGCACCCCGATTCCCGTGGTTGGCTCGACGTCCATCGGCACGCCTTAACGGCTCTGGGTAACCTGGGCGAATCTTATGCTGCGGCCGCCCGGACCGCCTCGGCCCTCCTACGCGCCGCGCTCCACGACTTACCCGGCTGGCCCGAGGCCGAACTCCGCGACGGAACTCCCGCCGCCGACCGGGAAACCCGCGATTGGATCGCCAGCGCGTTCGCGGAAAGCGCGTCCGAGGGGATCAGGCCGGCCACGATTTACGTCCCGACGACATTTCCGGTCGAAACCACGGCGGAAGCGTCCACGGCAGACGAAGCCCCCGAGGACCGGCCCCGCGACCCCTGGGACTTGGCCCGAGAATTCGCGGGACAGGGGCAGGAAACTCAGGCAATCACCCTGATTTCCCGTGCCGTGCGCGACGCCAGGACCGGTCGCGAGCGTTTCTTCCGTACCTTTCAGCAGGCTGAACTTTGCATGATGTTAGGTCGAACGCCCATCGCCTCGACATTGCTGGAGGCGCTCACGAGCCAGGTCGAGGAACTTCATCTTGACCATTGGGAGGACCCGGAGCGGTGCGCCGAGGTCGTCGCCGCTTACTACCACTGCCTTCAGCAGCAGTCCGACCCACGTGCTCGGGCCGTCTACAAGCGCCTTTGCCAGCTCGACATCACCCTGGCGCTTCGCACATCCGACGGGTCCGGAACCTGAACCCGCGATTGCCGGACCAAGACGTGTGCCGGTGACATCAACGGTGATCTTACCCTTTGAGCAAACTAATGATTCTGGCGCTTCCAGCGGCTCGTGAGAGTGCGTCGGAACCTCCGTGCTCAACGACATTGACGGTTGCGGGATTATTGCGGGGGTGTTACGAACGTGCCAAGGCCGTCAATCCCGATTCGCGTGTTTTCGTGCAAAAAAGAGACAACCTGATTGATCCGGCCAACCGATACTTTTGCCTGTCGAGGGAAGTGCCCCGCTTACCAAACCCGGGCCGACCCTCCCCCCCAATCGATGATGTTGGGTCCACACGCCGCCGACCAACCAACCGGCCGGCGTACGGTGCGACGCCCGTACCTAGAAAGGAGCCAGGGATGGCTACTCACCATAAGTCCGCGTTTGTCGTCTGCATGATGGCCGGTTTAACCATAGCTGGTTGCTCGTCGGTACGGACGATCCGTAAACCCGGCGACAACGATGGTGGCATTCGCTACTACCGACCCAAGCCTTACCTTCTCGTGACCCCCGCCGAGCCCACGGGCCGGATGGTGAACCTCAAGCTCGAGTATCTTCCGGACTTCAATGAGGAATACTCGATTCACCTCCGAGGTAAAGCGTCAGTCGCCCTCAAGGACGGCTGGAACCTCGTCGGCGTCAACACCAAAGAGGCCCCTGCGGAGAAAGCCGAGCCGCCGGTGCCCCCCCAGCCGATGCCGCTTCCCGCGGCGGTTGTCGCGGCCACAAACGTCCCGATCGGCTACTACGAATCGATCTTCGAGACGTCCGGCGAGAAAAAGTATCTCAAGGGCTGGCGTTACGTTGGCTCAACCGTGCTCGGTGGTGGCCGTCCCGACACTTGCAACCTCAAACCGAGCAACCCGAATTGCCCGAACGTCGGGATGCCCGACGGCTGCGTCAACGGCCCGCTCTATGGCATGGTCTTCTTCAATGGCGTGATGACCTTCCGTCAGCTTGAAGAGATCGCTGGCAACCAGCTTTGCCCGATGTTCGTCGACCCGGCTCCGAACCGAACCCCCGCCGTGGATACGCCTCCCCTGGCTCCGAGGCCCGGTTCGGGCGTTCTCGAGCCGAAACCGACTGGAGCTGCCGGCGGCGTTCTCGAGCCCACGGCTCCTGCTCCGACCCCGCCTCCGCCCGCGCCAAATCCCGGCTCGGCAGCGGCCACGCCGACTCGCAACTACATCAGCGACCAGGAAATCGACCAACTCGTCAAATCGGTCCCACTGCCCAGTCAGATGAGGTGACGAAAACGGAGACCCCCCGTCGCCACAGCCCGCGACGACCCCGTGGTACCCCCCGAGCGACCCTCACTTCGCCAAGCACCGGCGAGTGAGGGTCGTACGTGTTTCGAAGCCCAGGATTGTTCCGGTGAGGCTCCGTTTCGGTAAATGTGTAAAATTGTAAAGTGGGTTGTGGCGTTGGCTCGCGGGCGAAGGTATACATGATCTCTGAGGTCATGTTCCAGGGTCATACGTTCCTCGGGGTTCCCCCTATCCGGATTGGTGCCATGCCCTCAGAACCAAGCTTACAAAAGAAACTCGGCAGAGTCCGTCCCCCCCGCGTCCAGATCACCTACGATGTCGAGACGGGCGACTCCCTGATCAAGAAAGAACTCCCCTTTGTGATGGGCGTTCTTGCCGACCTCTCGGGCGACCTTGACCCCGACGCCGTCCGGCCTCCCCTCGACGAGCGGGAATTTATCGATATCGATCGCGACAGCTTTAACCGTGTGATGGCGGGCATCGCTCCCCGCCTCCAGTTGAGCGTCCCGAACAGACTCAAGAGAGGGGAAGGCCTGGACCTTCGATTGATGTCCTCGCTAAAAGACGTCGGTGAGATCCCGACCGAGGGCAAGAATCTGGTCATCGTGGCCGCGTTGGATCAAGCCCTCTATTTTCGTATTTTCGACAGTGATGGCAAGGAAGTCATGAACACGGATGAGAAGAAGCTGACAGGACAGGCCCGGCAAATCGAGGATCTCAAGAGGCAACTCAAGAGTTTGTGGCCGCCCTACAAGCTGACGACGAGCGATCATCGCCCGATCGTCGCCTCCGTTCTCTCCATCGTTTATAAGCTCGGCCTGGTCGTCGAATTCAAATCGATCGACGATTTCGATCCGGAAAACCTCGTGCTTAACATCAAAGAGCTGCGAGAACTCTTCGAGGCTCGCCGTCGGCTCGACGAACTTCGCACGAAGATCGCCGGGAATAGCAACCTGAAAGACCTGATCCAAAAAGTCGTCGAGACGACCGACAAACTTAGGAAGCCGGGAGCGGAGGTGGCCAAATCATGAGCACCAACCCGAAGCCCTCCGCGAGCGGCGAGCCAGCCCTGGCGGATGAAGTTGTTCAAGAAATTTCCGCTCCCGCCGGGGACGATAATGAGACGCTCCTCAAGGAAATCATCGCGACGAATCGAACCGCGATCCTTGAAAAGAGCCGGATCAAAGAGGATGCCGCCACTGAGCAAAAGGACTACCAACTCGAAATCGTCGAGCAGTTCGTCAGCGAAGTGCTGAAGGGATCCGTCGAAATCTCTTCCGACACTGAGGCGATGCTCAACACTCGGATCGCACAGCTTGACGCGCTTCTGAGCGACCAACTCAACGAGGTCATGCACGACCCGAAGTTTCAAAAGCTCGAAGCCTCCTGGCGCGGCATGCACTACCTCGTCGACAAGACCGAAACCGACGACATGCTGCGGCTTCGTGTCCTGAACTTGACCAAGAAAGAGCTTTCCCGCGACCTTGAGAAGGCCAAAGAGTTTGATCAGAGCGAACTGTTCAAGAAAGTGTACACGTCCGAATACGACATGTTCGGCGGGACGCCCTACGGGGCGTTGCTCGGCGACTTCGAGTTCGGCAAGCACCCCCAGGACATCGCATTACTCAAGAATATCTCAAACGTGGCGGCCGCGGCCCACGCCCCATTCATCTCGGCGGCGTCCCCAGAGCTTTTCGGCTTCAACTCGTTCGAGCAGATCACCAAGGAACGCGACCTTGCCGCCCTCTTCCGGGGCCGTGACTATGATAAATGGAGGTCGTTCCGAGAGAGTGAAGACTCGCGGTACGTCGGCCTCTGCATGCCTCACATCCTCTTGCGGCTGCCCTACGGACCGAAAACCAAGCCGGTCGAGTCGTTTAATTTCGACGAAAAGGTCGACGGTCGAGATTCAACGAAGTATCTCTGGGGGAACGCGGCGTACGCCATGGGCGCGCGGATCACAGAGGCTTTCTCACTCTACGGTTGGTGCGCCGCGATCCGCGGCGTCGAGAACGGAGGGCTTGTTCAAGACCTCCCCTTACACACCTTCACAACCGACAAGGGGGACATCGCCGCCAAGTGTCCGACCGAGACGCTCATTCCCGAACGGATGGAGAACCAACTCTCCGGCTTGGGATTCATGGGCTTGCTTCACGCCAAGAACACCGACTACGCCGCGTTCTTCTCAGGCCAATCGTGCCAAAAACCGCTTGATTACATGAAGGACGCGGCCAGCGCCAATGCCAAACTCTCGGCGCAACTGCCGTACATCCTGATGACGTCACGTTTCGCCCACTATCTCAAATCGATCGCTCGCGACAAGATCGGGGCGTTCATGAGCCGGGCCGATTGCCAGAAGTGGCTCAACGAATGGGTCATGAATTACGTTCTCGACATGGACGAAGCGAGCCAAACCGCCAAACGGGAAAAGCCCCTGCGCGATGCCCGAATCGACGTTGAGGACGATCCCCGTCGTCCCGGCTGCTATCGTGCCGTGGCGTACCTCAGACCACATTACATGCTTGACCAACTCACGGTCTCGCTTCGACTCGTTACGGAACTTCCGGCACCTCGCGGCGGCAGTTGAGCGGGGCGCGTTTGCAACGGGCCCATTCAAAGACCGTATTCGGTGCGGGAATGGCCCGGAAAACGACCTCCAATTTTGGCGACCGGATGGGTGTCGCTGGTTCAGTTCGTTCAGTGGGACGTACGTTTTCGGCTCGTTTACGTTCCGAAACGTAACCAAGGTCGTTTCCGCGGACTCTCGCGGCGGCCCCTTTAAGACTTGGACGACTTGCGCGGAGATTTTCGGTCACGCGGGACCGCGACCCTCGTAGGGAAGCATATCCGTCACCCCCAATCCTCCCTGGGAGACCCTTCCGATGGCGATCGTTGACTATTTCCTGAAAATCGACGGGATCGATGGTGAGTCGCAAGACCACAAGCACAAAAATGAGATCGACGTCGAGTCGTGGAGTTGGGGTGCAACCAACGCCGGCGACGCGGCGCATCGCGGTGGAATGGGGGCCGGCAAGGTCGCCTTGCAAGACTTCCACTTCACCATGCGGATCAACAA
>JAYVYS010000294.1:0-6217 GCA_043784005.1 Isosphaeraceae bacterium | reverse complement strand
AACTCGCTCGCGGGATCGATGCCCAAGGCCCAGAACATGGTTGCGGCGATGTCGTCGGGGGTAACGGGGTCGGTGGCGGGGTAGGCTCCGATGCGGTCGCTGGAACCATGGATGGCTCCGCCGCGAATCCCTCCGCCGGCCATGAGCGCGGAGTAGCAATAGGGCCAGTGGTCGCGGCCGTTGGCACCGAACTGCTTGGTGTTGACGATCCGAGGTGAGCGCCCGAATTCGCCCATCCAGACGACCAGGGTTTCATCGAGTAATCCGCGCGACTTGAGGTCGTTGATCAAGGTGGGAACCGCTTGATCGGTCGGAGGGAGGAGCCGGTTCTTGAGCTGGTTGAAGTTGTCCGCATGGGTGTCCCAGCCACCGGACCCTTTGCCGCCGATCGAATTCGAGTAGTAGACCGTGACGAACCGAACACCTGCCTCGACAAGTCTGCGGGCGAGCAAGCAGCTCTGCCCGTAAGTGGTACGGCCATAATCGTCGCGGAGCTTGTCCGGCTCTTGAGAGAGGTCGAACGCGGCTTTGACCCTTGGTGAGGAAAGCATGGTGAGCGCGCGGTCGTAAAAGGCGTCGATTCCGCGCGCCGTCTCGTTCCAGCCGAGAAGTTCGCCTTGGCGGTCGATCATGCGCAGGAGACCTCGACGGTCGTCGAGCCGATCGAGAGGAAGGCTATCGGGGAGGCTCAACTCGGGAAGCCGGAAGGATTTGTTGTTGGGGTCAGAGGCGACGAAAAACGGGTCGAATTCCTTACCGAGGAAGCTCGCGGTTTGACCTGGGGTAACACTTCCATCGCGAAGGACATGAGGATAGGAAATATACGATGGAACCGCCGGGTCGGTGACAGGTGCGAACTTCGCGACGGTACTGCCGTAAGAAGGATAAAGCTCTTGAGTGTCTCTAAGCCGGATGTCGTCCAGCGGCGGAACGTGGCCGGTCAGACTGTAATATGTTGCCGAGTTATGATTCTTCATCTTGTGATGAATCGACCGCACCTGCGCGAATTCGCCGAGAATTTGGCTGAACCGAGGAAGATGCTCGGTCAGGTTGAGCCCGGGAACGCTCGATGCGATTTGCTTGAACTCGCCTCGAATGCCGTCGGGGGCATCGGGCTTCATGTCGAAGGTGTCGAGGTGCGATGGACCGCCGAACTGATGGAGAAAGATGACATGTTTGGCCTTGGGAGTCAGTCCGGACCCTTGCGCTTTCGCCTTTTCCGCGGCATGGAGCATGCTTGAGAGATTAAGACCCGCGAACCCCGCCGAGCCGATTTTGAGGAGACTTCGGCGCGAGAGCCGATGTGATTCGAAGCCGTCAAAGCAGGGTTCAATCATGGTCGTTGTCCTTCGACGAATCGATCATTCAAAGTCGCGAGGTGTTTGTTTCGGCTTCGCCGTCAGGCTTTCACGATACCAGACGGAAACCTCAAATCCGAATCGATCGCCTCTGTTCAATTCATTCACGGCGATGAGGTTGTCGGCCCTAACCTCGTCATTGATGAACGCCATAGCTTCGTGACGAGTTTCGTTATAGCGAGCAATCATTTGTTTTTTGCTCCACACAAACCCAATCGCGCCCGTGGAAAAATCGCAAAATCAAACGCGATCCGATCCCACTCTGGACTATCGATCATCATCATGGATTGCCTTATTTAATGTCTGAGTAGAAATTCTTTACTGTTGATGATCGCCCAGGCCACATCTTCCCAGGCTTTTCGGCGATCCTTGGCGTTGCCGACGTGGGGAAGGAAGCCGGCGCGTTCGGAAGCCGTAGGCCCACGTCCCAGCGCGGCGAGGGTGAGTTCGTCCAGGATCGCGGTATCGTCAGCCTTGGATGCGAGAAGAAGGCCGATGCGATTGTCTTGGGCTTCAAGCTTGTCGCGGACGGACGCGCCGTTGATGAGCTGGAACGCCTGCGCCAGGGTCGTCGAGTCGGACCGTTCGCATTCGCAGGTCAAAAGTCGGTCGGGCTTGCCGAAGATCTTGAGGAATGAGCCGCCCATGCCAGCGCCCGGAAGCTGCGTGGCTCCGGTTCCTCGGGGGGCGTTGGCATAGCCGCCAGTCTTGCCGAGTGCCTGGCTGATCGCGTCGAGCAAGACTTCCGCAGGCAAGAGCCGAACCGAGGCGCGGGCGAAGTTGGTTTCGTCTTCGAGGTTGGTTTCGTTGGGCCCTGAACCCAACTGATAGGTCTGCGACTTCATGATGAGCGCGACAAGGGGCCGGAGTCGATAGCCTCCTTGAATGAACGTATCGGTGAGCGCTTCGAGGAGCGCGGGGTTCGAGGGCGGGTTTGACTCTCGGAAGTCGTCGACCGGCTCGACGACCCCCCGGCCCAGCAAATGAAACCAGACGCGGTTGGCCATGTTGCGGGCGAACTGGCGGTTATCGCGTGTCAACCACTCGGCGAGAGCGACGCGAACGTCTGGGTCATTCGCAGTTGAGAACGTCTGCGTTTGCGGTGGCTTTGGTGTTAACGCGACGCCTGTTCGGGGATGGATCATCCCCGCGTCGCCGACCAGATAAATGATCTCGTCGCCGTTGATTTCGTGTTTGTCCAGGTCGTCGTTGCGGACGTTGGCGATCTGTTTTTGACGGACGTTTGAGAAGAACGCGGCCAAACCGTAGTAGTCGTCCTGCGTCCAGATGTCGAATGGGTGATTGTGACACCGAGCGCATTGCAGGCGAACACCCAGAAACACCTGGCTCACCGTCTCGGCGAGCGTCTGGGGATCGCGATTGGTTCGGAAAAAGCCTGCGGCGGGGTTGGCCCAGGTCGAGCCCTTGGCTGTCAATAGGTCGCGGGTGAATGCGTCGAGAGGTCGGTCGGCGGCGAACTGATCACGAAGCCAGCGTTGTAAAACCCAGACACCCTTCTCGCCCATCGTTTTTTCTTCGTTTCGGAGCAGGTCGGCCCATTTCAAAGCCCAAAAGTCGGCGAATTCCGGACTCTCGATCAGGCGATCGATCCTCGTGTCGCGCTTCAAGGGATCAGGGTCTTCCCGGAAAGCGCGGACCTGCGAAGGAGTTGGCAACCGTCCGGTCGCATCGAGTGTGGCGCGTCGGAGGAACACGGCATCCGTGACCGGTTCACTCGGATTGACTTTGATCGCCTCAAGCTTGGCAAAGACGTGGCGGTCAACAATGTTGTGCTCGGGCAACGCGTGCCGGACAAACCCCGAGCGGGCGGAGAGGAAGGTGAGCCGACTGACGGTCCGTCCGGTCAGGTAGCGAACCGCTACCGCCGTTTCCGTGGGACGATTCGCCTTGACCCGGCCATCGTTGGTGACACTGACTTTCGTCGGGTCGCTCACGTCGTAGGTGGCCTGGCGGCTCACATCGCGGCGCGTGCCATCGCTTAACTCCGCGATCACGACGAGTTGTTGCGAAAGCGCGGGCGCTGCCAGAATTCGCTCTTTCGGAATGATGTCGAGGCGGACCACGTGGGGCGCGGTCGCCAGGTCATCCTTCGCGCCGTGAGTGACCCAATCCCGAAGCGCCTCGGCTTCGAGTGACGTCCACGCGAAACGCCGGCCTCCTTCATGAGCGATGAGTCCCGTGGGCTTGAGCACGATCAAGCTCGATGCGGGTTCGAGCACGTTGACACGTCGCCCCATCGCCTCGCGCGTCATGGACGCGAGGTCAAACGCCGGGTCATCGCCGCGAAGGCTGAGCCGAAAGCCCCCCTTGCCATTGAGGTTGCCGTGACACGCACCCATATTGCAGCCGGCTTTGGTGAGCACGGCGGCGACATCGAGCCGATAACTTGTCGATTGACGCGATCCGGAATGTTCGACTAGAAGCGCCACCCGCGCGACCTGGCCTTCCGAATCCACAATCAACACGCCTGCGCCGTCGGATTGCGCAGTCAACACACCCGAATTTGAGACGGTGGCGAGGTTGGCCGGTTCGACTTGGAATCTCGCTGTGGGCGTGGCGTCGCGGGCCGAGGCGTCTGATGCGAAATGAGTCACCGCAAGCTGCTGACGCGCGTTCGATCCGTCAAGCACGATCGCCGAGGGATGGACTTCAATGCGGTTTGGACTCGCGCCCAGCGCCAAGAGCGCGAATAAGGCCGCGAATAAACGTAGTGGCCCGGAGGGATGAGACGGGAACATGGATATCATCCCCGGTGGCGAGAATCGTTGTCTGGACGTAAAGCCCGAAAACACTCGGCGATCAATCATTGTTAAACGTAAGGGACGGAAGCCTTCGGGTCAAGGACGACACGCTTGGCGTTGTTGCTCAAACGGAGACGGACGGCCCTTTTGAGGGGGCCGTCCGTCGCCTGAAACTCGATGGGACAACCGACGCGAGGTCGGATGATCGGGTCACTTCTTGACGACGTGCCCGTGGAACTTAGCGGGCTTGCGGCTGACCGGCTTCGTCGGGGCCTTCGCCGGGGCGGGAGTCAGAGAGACCGGGGAAGGGGCCGCGACCGGAGTCAAAGGCGTTGTCGGGTTTGTCACAGGCGTCGGATTGCCATTTGTCGGCGTGGTGGTGGTTGTCGGGGTCGTCGGCGCGACGACGGGAGTCGCGGCGGAAATGAAGGGCACGATCTTGAACGAGTCGGTGAATCCGAGCAAGCTCGTGTTGTTCACACTTGTGATCGTTCCACCGGAGATTGAAACGGTGACGTTGCCTTGAGTATTGTATCCGCCGGACAGTTTGAAGGCGGCGGTGTGAGAGTCGAGCCAGGTGACGCTGAGGGCTCGGGCCGGTCCCGTGGGGAGTAGGCCATTCCCGGAGAGGATCAGGCTCGACGGCGTGACTGTCGATCGGTTGACGTTATCGGAGAACGTCACGGTGATTGACGTCGGGGCGCTCGAGGCGGTGAAGGTCGATCCCGCGGCCTTGGCCGAGCCGTCGACCGCGAGGGAAGTGGTGGCGACCCGGAAGGCCCCGCCTACTGTGCTTCCCGCAAAACCTTTGTACTCGAAGGCACCGATGTCCGCCGGGCCGGTGCCCGGGAAGCCGCGGCCTGCGATCTTGATTCGCCCTCGATAGAGGAAGTCCACCGGGACAGCCTGGGAGTTGTCAGCGGCATCGATCGCGATCGACTTGTTGGTCAGGTCGTAATTCGCGTCGAGGAAGAAGATCGCCGGGCCGTCGGCACCGGGCCTCGGGTCGCGAGACGCCACAAAGGCGGGAACGCCGGTCAGGTTGCCGAGCGAGTCGGGCGTGCCGGTCAGGCCACCGGGGTTGAAGCCGTTGCCCACGTTGACGGCGTCGTCGGCCGTCGACTTATCGTTCGGACCGTTGTTGGCGAAGACGCTCGACCTCACGATGAGCTTGTTCGGCACCTGCGAGACGATCCCGGTTCCGCCGCGGGTCGTGGTAAGGTCGTGGTTCTGCCAGAAGATGTCGTTGACAATGTTTCCCATCAACGGCGACGAGGGGTTGTCGATCGCGATCAGGCCGATCGTGTTGAAGGCGAAGTCGTCGTTGATGAGCTGCGTCAGGGACGCGAGTGAGGTCGTGTTGTTGTCCTGAAGGACGACGCCGGTGTTGTTACCGATGAAGCCGTCGTCGACGAGTCTCGGTGTCGGAGCGAGGCTTCCCGAAGTCACGACGAAGACACCGATGTTCGAGTCGACGATGTAATTCTTGTCGAGCAAGACATCCGCGTTGGTGATCAACACCCCCACGGAATTCGGGTCGATGGGACCGAGGGCCGGGTCGAAGAGCAAGGGACTGGCGATCGAGAAGCCGGCGAGCTCCGTGTTTATTCCAGGAATGCTCTTGATGTTTGTAGCCGACACCGTGGTGAGTGTCGCGGTGCTGGTCAAAGAACGAGCCGGGGCGCGGATGACAGTCTGCTGAGCGTTGCCGGCCACGAAGTTCGTGTCGTTGCTCGACGGGTCGGCCGAGATCAGGCGAACATAGGGCTTCAGCGCCACCACCTCGGTGTAGACGCCGGGGAGTACGCCCACGACGTCGCCGACGGAAGCGCTCGCGAGACCTTGCTTGATCGTCGGGAACGGGTTGGTGCGGGAACCCGCGGCGGCCGCGGGATTCGTGACGAACGACGCGGGACCGACCCAGTGGAAGTGGATATTCGTGGAAGCGAAGACCGCATAGATCTGGTTGAAGTCGACGCCCGCCACGCCGTTCTGGCCGGTGGGGAAGGTGCCGTTGAACGCTCCCGCGAGGGCGTTCCCAGCGATGTCGGTCATCGCGGGAGCACCGGCACCCTTGATCGTCACGGCGTACAAGTC
>JAYVYS010000293.1:0-2094 GCA_043784005.1 Isosphaeraceae bacterium | reverse complement strand
GGGCGTCCCCCGATTTACTCGCTTGCCCGCATCCGCCCAAGACCAAACAAGGAATAGCCCTGGGGAAGCGGTCCCGTTGGGCCGGGCTTGTCTCGTCGGGCCGCTCGGGGTAATATCGGGCATCGGCGTAGTCCGGGGGATCTGCGCCTATCGATGACCCCCATGACGGTGTCACGCAACATCAGGAGGAAACGTCCATGCAACTCACCCGCACGATCAGTCTCCGGTTCGCCGGCGTCGGCTTCCTCGGCTCCTTACTCCTCCTGTGGTGTTCCCTGGGCGGTTGCTGCTCCGTCGATCGCCCGGACGGCACCGGATTCATCCCCACAGGGGAGAATGGCGGCGGCTCCGCCGGTCTCGAGGATACCGACATCGACCTCGAGAGTCGAACCCTCCCGACCATTCCTGCCGGCACGGTCATCGGCAAGGCAGCGCCCGAGGGCTGGACGCATCTCATCCTATTCGCCACCCCCACGCTGACCAAGGAAGCCCTGGCCGAGGCACCGAGGACGGCAGCGGAATACGCCCGGATGTTCAAGTTCACGCTCCTCGCTCGGACGAAGAAGGTTGGAACGACCTATCGACTCGACACACTCGCCCGAGGGTTCGCCGTCAACCTCGCCGGCAAGGAAACGGTCATCAACTCGAAGAAGACGATGGGGGCGCGGATGGGGTTGTTCGGCAACAAGATCCTGACCGAGAACGAGAAGCATTTCGAGGCCGACGTTCGACAAGTCGCCCGGACCACGACGATGGTGATGTTCGACGCCCAGGCGGTCATGCGACAGGGGACGGAGCATGTGAAAATGGTCAACCGCCACGCCATCCTCGTCGATCCCGCGACGGGCAAGGTCAGCACGTTCGTCTGGCTACTCTCGAAGTCGAGCGACTCCTACGACTTCGCCGATAAGGCCATGCAGCTACTCCCCGAGAATATGCGCGAGGCTCGCATGCTCAGCGTCGATCGCAATAAGTTCGTGCTGGGCATCCCGTCCCCCGATGCGTTCGCCCTGTGGCGCATCCCGCAAGGTAAAGCCGTCGCCTACAACGCGGATCTCCAGAAAGTCGCCGCCCTGAAGGAACTCAAGCGGGAAGACATCGTTACAATGGAAAAGGCTCTCCACGCCGCCGCGTCCGCCGCCGGAAAGAAGTGAGAGAAGGTGATCCGCAGATTACGCAAATTACACAGATGAAAGACAAGAATGAATTCAAATCTGAGTAATCTGCGCGATCTGCGGAGTATCATTCGTGTCCCCTTATGAGGCCATCCGTCATGCTGCCCCTCGTGTTGACTGCCGTCCTCTTCGCCGAGACTCCCGCGAACCCGATGCTCGACGACCTCCTCGAAAAAGGCGTCTCCGTGCCCGGCGGTCCGAGGGTGAAGTTGCCCAAACCGATCGCCAAGGCGGACCCGACTGCGGAGGATCGGAAGAAGATCGCGGCCTGGATCAGGAACGAGGTGAACAATCAAGTCTTCCTCGAGGACGATCGGGCACGCTTCTATTACAAGAGTAAGACGTTCGAAGGCGAGCAGTTCTATCACATCGTCACGGTCGCCTTCGTCGCCCACGGCACCTTGGCACGCCTCGAAAAGGAGAAACTCCTCGAGGGGTTGCTCGGCTCGAAAGAGGGCAAGGGGAAGAAGCCGAACGACCTCGCGGACAACGATCTGAAGGTGCGGAAGATCGTTCGCGTCCCGAAGAAGACGGCCGAGGAGCGATACAGCGTCATCGACGCGAGTCTCGCCGACGAAGTGCGGATCACGGGAGTCATGCGCAACCAGACCTGGAAGGGCAAGGGCCAGATCACTTCCGCGAGCATCCTCGACGACCGCTGGCTAAAGGACAAGGACAATCCCAACCTGTCGCGCAAGATCACCCTCGTCAAGGGTGTTCTAGGCGAGACGGAGGCCAAGCCGTACTCCGGTTTCGGACCAGGGCCAGACCGCGCAACACCCTGCCATGGCGAAGGCGGGCGATCTGGCGCGCGCCGTGATGCCTGGAGGCCTGGCCTGGTTGAATGGCGCTGGCAACGTGCTGGGCGTTTACCTGCACGGCCTGTTCGAAGATGCCAACGTATTGCATGCCCTGTTTG
>JAYVYS010000292.1:0-10619 GCA_043784005.1 Isosphaeraceae bacterium | reverse complement strand
CCATTCGAGCCTCGAAGCGGTCGGCGGAGTGGTGCTTGAAGAGTGTCGATCAGTGCTGGTCGCAAAAAGAAAAAGGGACCCGCCCCGCCGATCGTCCCGACGCGAAGGCCGCGTATGACGTCGCCCGCGCGGCCTACCGAAAGATCCTGGCGGAGAGCGACGTCGAGTGAACGGATCGCGGCGCCGAGGACGATGCGAAGCGGGTACTGTTTCCTCCGAGCATCGTCACCCGGCTCCTGTTTACGACTTTAGTAAGTGAACAAAGTAGAACGGGTGGGTTCGTTTGGCGCGAGTCTCGGGAATCACGATGGAGGAGTCCGTGGCCGCGATTTGTGCGAGGCGGTCGGGTTGCTCTGAAAATCCCCGCGACATCGGGCCATCAGACGCCCTCAAAGTTTGACTTCGGCTTCGTTTCGGGAAGGCCCCGACGTCCAGGGTCGTTTCCCGTCATGACATCAAAAGGTTAACTTTCCATGCGTTTTGGTGACCATTGAGGCATAACGAACCGTTTGGGGAACACCGTGTTTGAAACCCTCGCCCGCTTGATCTCGGTCGAGAGTCACCCGAAGTCACTCGGTCGGCTTCGTCCGGGAAGATGGCGTGGGGTGAATCGCGTCGAAAATGGGTTTGTTCGGCGCGGTAATCGAATTGTCAAAGAGCGTGTCTCGGCCTTGGAACCACGCCGCTTGGCTCGCGCCGAGATTGTTCTCGGCTCGGCGTGGACGTCGCGTTTTGTTCGCGACCACGAGACTCTCGAAGCCAGATGATTCCGTCTCAGAGATCACAAGGGCATCCTCTTACGATACTATCGGAAAACGTCCCTACTCTGGCCCCCGAACCGTGGATGGGGGCGACGTGCCACGGTCGTCGATGGTCAAGCGGAGCGCCCTTGAACTACGCCCATCACAGAGCGAACCGCCCCTTCGGTCCCATGGATTCCCTCCCCCTAAACGACTTGGGAACAAGCTGGGAAGAACTTCCCGATATCGTCGAGTCGCAGCTTCAGGGTGCCAGGGGTTGAGCGCGGCGAAGCCTCGGGAGTCGGGACCCGAAAACTGGGGTTCGCTGCGCTCAACCCAACCACCCGGCTCGAAATGGGGAAGTGATTTCCGGCCTATTTCCAAGGTACAATGGGAACCGAACGATATTTCCACCGTCGACGTTCACCGGAGGTCGGTCATGAGCGCGATTCCCGCGACCACGACAATCAAGGGCGTAACGCTTCTGCGTCTCGGTCAAGGAAAGGAGGAGGTCGAGTTGCCCGAAGGCTCGACGCTTGCCGATCTGCTTCAGAACATTGGAGCCGACACCAAGGGTTTGGAAATCCTCGTCGATGGAAAGCCGATCGAGGCATGCCTGGTGCTTCAGACAGGGATGATCGTGTCGATCGGGATGAAAATCGCTGGCGAGAAAACACGAAAAACCTGGAATGACACCGTGGGGATGTTTCGCGACGAACTCTTTTTCGAAGAAGCCGTGAAAGAAGGGCGCGATTACAGAGATTCACTGCGTGAAGCCGCGCCTTCCAACGGCGATCTAGCCAAGCCATGATCATTATTGACACCGATCATTTTTCCGAATTGCAGCGTCAATCTCGCGCGGGTCTGCGACTTCGGAATCGCCTTAATGATTGGTCGGATCAAGGGATTGCCACGACCATTATCACCGCCGAGGAGCAACTGCGTGGCCAACTCGCCGTCCTCAAGAGGCTAAAGTCTGGCGGTGAGGAAGTGTCGGGCTATCAGAGATTGTCGGAACTTCTCGCGTTTTTTGAAGGATGGACGATCCTGCGATTTGATCGCCCGGCGGCGCTTGTCTTTGCAGGATTCGCTACACCGATGGTTCAACGGGTCGGTCCGATGGACTGTAAGATCGCCGCGATCGGACTTTCGACAAGTGCCCGGCCTCATCGTCGAAGACTGGCTGCGCGACGATCGTCCCATCTCAACATGACCAACCGCCTCTCCGCCGGAAACCTGAAATGGAACGTCCATGACTCACTACCTCAAGGCGGCGGCCCTCTCCATCCTTTTCCAACCGTTCATGTCCAGGGCGCATGCGCAACCCATCGACGTGATGATTACCAACGCCAAGGTCGTCACGCTTGACGCTCAAGATCGCATCGCCGGGGCCATCGCGATTAAAGGCGATCGCATTGTCGCCGTCGGTTCGATCGAAGAAATCCGCAAGCTGACGACACCCATCACGAGGATGATCGACGCCCAAGGTAAGACGCTTCTCCCCGGTCTTTATGACAGTCATGTTCATCCTCTGGGTGCCTCGTCCAGCGAGGCCGACCACCCGATCCCCGCGTTTCGTAGCCTGAGCGATGTGACCGCATATCTCAAAGAACGGACCCGGGCGCAGCCGAAGGGAACCTGGATCGTCGTTCGCTTCGCATTTCCGACCCGCCTTGATGAGAGCCGGTTTCCAACCCGCGCCGAACTTGACGCCGTGGCTCCCGACCATATGGTATTGCATCAAGGAGGACCGGCGGGAGTCGTGAACTCCCTGGCTCTTAGCCATTCAGGCGTCACGCGAGAGACCCCTGATCCTCCTGCCGGAACGATCGTCAAGGACCCGAAAACCGGGGAACTCACGGGCATGTTGCGGAATGCCTATTCCGTCCTCAAAGGCCTTCCCAATGATGCTTACGGGGGCAACGCGGGCGAAGAGGAGGAACGGGTCAAGGAGCTTTTCCGCCGGTATAACGCACGGGGCCTGACCAGCATCGCCGATCGCTCGGCGTCCGAGGGAGCATTGAAGCTCTATCGCGGCCTTCGCGATAAAGGCGAATTGACTGTTAGAGTCAACGCCACGCGCGTCTTGAGTCCCCCTTTTGAAGATCGAACAAAGATCGTCAAAGCCTTAAACATGCTTGCATTCTACGATGTTCCGCGCGAGCCGAACGGCCCGACGGGGGTGGGGGATCACTGGGTGCGGATCGGCCCCTTGAAGGTCTTTCTCGACGGCGGGATGCTCAATGGAACAGCTTATATGCGCACCCCTTGGGGGATCGGGCCGGCGTATCAGATCACTGAACCTGACTATCGCGGCCTGATGTTCTTGAAGCCCGATGTCCTGGCGACAATCGCCGAGGAAGCGGCGCGGCGGGGCTGGCAGATGACAGCGCATTGCGCGGGAGAGGCGGGCATGGATGAACTTCTCACCGCCTATGAATGGGCCGACAATAGGGTCGGGATCAAGAACCGTCGCTGGCTGATCACGCACGCGAATTTCACCTCGGCCGAAAACCTTAAACGGTGCGCCGCACTTGGCATCGGCGCGGATCTCCAGCCGGCTTGGATCTGGAAGGACACGCGAACCTTGCTCGCGGTGCTCGGGTCCGAACGAATGGCCTGGTTCCACCCTTACCGAAAGTGGCTCGACGCGGGCCTCAACATCGGCGGAGGAAGCGATCATATGATCCGCATGGACGCGATCGAATCCACCAACCCGTGGGACCCCTGGCTGGGAATCTGGATCGCCGTGACACGACAAGCCGAAGGGGCCGCCGTCTTCAACGCCGATCAGAAGCTGTCGCGGGTCGAGGCCTTGAAGTTTTACACGATCAACAACGCCCGTCTCCATTTCGAGGAGCGGGAGAAAGGCTCGATCGAGCCTGGAAAGCTCGCCGACCTGATCCTCGTTGACCGCGACCCTCTGTCATGTCCCGAAGCCGAGATCCGCGAGACGAAAGTTCTCTGGACGATGGTCGGGGGCAAGCTCGTCTACCAGGAAAAATGAGCCGAATGATGAAAGCGGAACACGACCGGGCGCTTGCCGAGGCGTTCGACAATCAGGCGGAACGATTCGAAGTCGCTCCCGTGCAGAGCAACCCGGAGGCCTTGGCGTCTCTGGTGCGGTTCGCCGATCTCCCTCCAGGGAGCCGCGTTCTCGACGCCGGTTGCGGGCCGGGGCTGGTCAGCGAATCCTTTTTGAAGGCGGGACATTCCGTTCTCGGAGTCGATCTTTCGGCCGAGATGGTCGCCAGGGCTCGTAAGCGCGGCATGGAATATGGAGATCGCGCGACGTTTATTCAAGGATCGATTTATGGCAACATACCGGGTGATTGTTTCGACGCGGCGGTTTCCCGTTACGTCGTGCATCACGTCACCGACCCTTTAAAATTCATCGAGCGTCAGTGCGCATTGCTTCGCCCCGGCGGCATCCTGATCGTGTGTGACCACGCAACCGACCCTGAGCCACTACTCGCCGATCGTCACGAGCGACTGGAGCGTGATCGCGATTCCACCCACACGCGAAACCTTACCTCAAGAGCCCTGGCCGACTTACTCGCCTCGGCGGGTTTGTGGCGAATTCGTCTGGAAGAGGAGGAATTCACTCTCGACTTCAACGAATGGTTCGATCGCGGCACGCCCGCCGCACCAAAAGAAAGCGTCCGCGCCCGCTTGCTCTCGGGACCGTCAATACGAGGATTCCAGCCAACGTTGCTTCCCGATGGCTCAGTGCGGATCGATTGCGTACGCGCATTGGTTCGCGGGGTCAAGCGATAAGGCGACAACAGGTCTCATGAAAGCAAGGGGCCAGTTCTCGAACGCCCAGGCCTGCGGGGCACGCTTTTCCTGTCGTCCTACGAGAGGCTGTCGCCTCCCTACCCTATCCTGCCGTATACAGTAATAGGGTCACGCGACTGAGGCCGTTCCATCGAACGATTTCAGATCTCACAATCCTCCCACCTCGGAGTCTCCCTTCATGGCAACCGAAACAACGCTTCACGACACGAAGACTTGGCCCGACCTGGCGATCGGCCTTTACGACCACCTCACGGGCCGGGGGGCAGAGATCGTCTACGAATTCAAGGACTTTGAAATCCTGATCCCAAGCAGCGCGTCACCCGATGCCACGCACGCCAAGTGGCGAATGAATGGCGTCATCAAGATCCGTACGCGTGACAATGCTCAGGCCTGACACGTTGGCCGCCGGCATTGAGGTCGTCGGCCAACTCTCCATTCTCGCGGACAGTTCGCCCTTGGACGTCGCGTTCAAGGGAGGAGTGATCGAGGTCAACCTTCCCAATCTTCGAACGGCGATCAATCTTTGCAGGAGCCTCTCACGAGGCGAACGGCGAGCGCGGATGCGCTCCATCCAATCCACTTTGGCCGTCATGGGTCTTGAACTTCAATTCTGGGTGAAACATCGTGATGTCGGTCGGCTGACACCCGCAAGCCGGCGCAGCTGGCTTGCGGTCGGACTCGGTGTAGACCCGTTGGAATTGAGGATAGGCGCCATCCTGGCAACGCTGTTCAGCCGATAACCTCTCATCGCGGACTACGGAAGCCATTACGGTCCCCCCTCCGTAAATGCTGGGGAAACGGTGAGTCTCCTCAAGCCAATCCACGTTTCCAGGGAGATCAGATCGATCTCGTTGAGAAAGTGATCGCCGGAAGACATCAGAACCGTTTTCGGTTGTCGATTGAGAAGGTACTGTGGTAGGGAGAGCAGCCGCAAACGGATCCTGACTCCGTTTGCGGTCAGTCGTTTCAAATCCAGGATATTCGCAAAGTCAATGTCCCAGATCCCATCACCACTTCCTCGGTGGCCGGTGTGGTATCGTCTCGGTCGTGTGAGCGAACGAATCGGGGTAGGGCGCGGAGGCAGGCCTCGAGAAGTTGAAGCTCCCAGCCTAGCGGCGGACGCATCACCAGTCCGCGCTCTTTTCGCATCGCCGAGGGATAACCCTCGGGGGCGGCCACTTCCCAAGCGTGCGTCAACGCGGCGTCGAGGTCGGGGATGGGGGTCTCAGTCTTGTCGCCGAAGGTCACGCTGAGGGCGACGGTGTCGCGCGCGTTCTGCTCGTCGGAACCGTCCCCTTCACGCATCTTCAAGAGGGCGTTGAGATCTTCGTAGAGCGCGAAGCCCGGCGTCACTCCGAGCTGACCAATCACGGCCGCATACCACGGTCCACTCTCGAAGGTGTCGCAAGCGATCTTGATCGTCTCCTCCGACGCCACCCGTTGCCAGGGAGCAGCTCGATAAAAATCGGCTGCGGCGTGGAAGAAGTCGGCAACCTGGCGCTTGGTCACACCGGGCATTTCGAGCAAACCCGGCGCGGGGGGTCGACCGCAGACATGCGTGATCAGTGACGCGACAATCTCGTTCATGAGGTCAAGTTCGCCAGGAACCGTTCGCTGAATCTGGACGTCGTCGAGGTCTGGCTCAAGCTCATCCCAGAGTTCGGATGCACGCACCTGAATCTCCGAGGGCCTCTGCGGAATGCCCATGGCGGGCTTTTCCATCGCCTTTACCAGCTTGTCCCAGAGCATCGCCGATGTGGGTTCCTGTTCCACAATATCCTGAGCAAGGATCAACTCATCGGTGCGGCTGATGACCATGATGAACCAGGGGCGGACCGGCTCGGAGTCAACATTCATCCAGATGGGAAGTTGACGATATTCGGCCTGCCAGACTGCGTCGGCCGCTTGCGGGAGCCGGGTCAGGCGTTTCTTCACGGTCGGTGTCGGCCCCTTGGCCTTCGTGGGCGACTTGGTCGGTTTCCCTCGCGATGGCCGACCGCCCTCTTTGGCGGTCCGCCGCCGGAGCCAGTCGAGAGCGCCATGGGAAGCGCGCCAGGCGCGCATATTCCCCGCCGAGTAATCGACGGCTTCGCTCATGTGTCCCCGCTCGATGTAGGGAGGCATTCTTCGGGGGATGACGACGCGACCGACTAACAAATCGGGGATGTGCGGGTTCATCACCTGTGCGACGCGAAGAAGTTCCTGAGCATGGGGGGAATCGCCCTCCCTGCGAAATGCGAGAAGCGTGTCGCTGTAAAGCCAACAGGCGGAGTCTTCGTCGAATTGCTTGAGCAGTGCGGCAACTTCCGCATCCCTTCCCAGTTCGAGGAGACACGAAGCAAGGATGTAGCGGATTCCTTGATTGTCACCCGGGTTAAGTTGCAGCATGGCCGTATAATGATCGACCGCTTCTTCACGCCGACCTAGAAGCCAGAGCGAATTCGCAAGTCCATTCATCGCGCGCATGAAGGGGCGGGTCTCGAGCGCCGACCAGAAATGGCCGGTGAGTTCTCGAAAGAGCTTTGGTCCGATATCGCGCTTACCCGCCGCCACGGCCTCTGTGTAATAGTGAAGCGTCTCGCGCGGCCCCTTGGCCTCTTCCGCAAGCAACGAGTAGGCATCCGCGCAGTCTGGCCAGATTTCCAAGGCCTTCCGGACAAGAACCTGGATTTCGTCCCGGTCATCGGCCTCGAAAGCCTCTTGAAGCAACTGCTCGGCGCGTTCGCGAGGGGTGTTGCCCAGGCCGGGCATCGACGCACCCATCAATTGCTTCAAAACCGCCTCGACCTCTCTGTTTGGATCTCGACTTCCGAACCCGAGCGAACTCGAATTCTTGGGAGCTTTGGGTTTCGGTTTTGGCTTCGCTTTCTTCGGTACGGACGGCTTTGGGGGATCTTCATCTGGATTTCGTTTCTTCCTGGCCATCGGTCGTTCCCCCCCATTCCACTCAATGAATCACAAGCCAACCGCATTATTCTAACGCCCGATTCGGCGTGAGGAAGCAACCAGATTTTCGGACCCGTACAATTCGGCCTTACTCGCAAGATGACGCTGGCGGGGTCCGACGTTTTGCCTTCGATTTTGAGGGCTCGCTCTCCGTTTCCTACACGGCGGGGCGTTGCGGTCGCTCGCCGGGCGGGGTAGCTTACCTTGCAAACACCAGGACTTCTTGAACACCGGCAGCGAGTACCCGCGTTTCCGCAAGGGCCGCCGCTCCTTCCTTTACGTGCCCCGAATTCGGGGAGAAGGGTGATCGGAAATGTCGATCGTGATTGCCGAGATGGGGATCGGTCAGCTCTTATTGTTCGTGCTGCTGGGTCTGGCTGGCCTGGCCGCGGTGATCGCGCTCTTCGGGGCCGGGATCTACAATCAGCTCGTTTCGTTGAGAAACCGTTACAAAAACGCCTTCGCCCAGATCGACGTGCAACTCAAACGACGCAACGACCTGATTCCCAACCTTGTCGAAACCGCCAAGGGGTACATGGCCCACGAACGCGGAACGCTCGAAGCCGTGATTAACGCCCGCAACTCCGCCGCGACCGCCGGTAAGGCCGCTGCGGCCAACCCCGGCGACGCCGCCGCCATGTCCAACCTCGGCGCGGCCGAAGGAGCCCTCAGCGGCAGTCTCGGCCGCCTCTTCGCGCTTGCCGAGGCCTATCCCGACCTGAAAGCTAATCAAAATATGCTGGCGCTTCAGGGCGAATTGAGCGTTACCGAAAACCAAGTGGCGATCGCGAGACAAGGGTACAACAACGCGGTCACCTCTTATAACACCCAGCGCGAAACATTCCCGACCGTGATCTTCGCCAATCTCCTGAACTTCTCCGAGGCGCGGCTATTCGAGGTCGATTCCGAGAAAGAACGGCAGGCGCCGCACGTCTCATTTTCTTGAATCCAAGCCGATGAATCATACGATCATTATTTTAATCGCACGCCGTAGCCTGACATCGTTGATTCGGTGTTGACTCCGCTTCCGATCGATGCCATCTTGCCCGAGGTGATCGCGGCCCTGCGCATTTCGCGGGCGCTGGTGCTCGTCGCTCCTCCGGGCTCGGGTAAGACGACGCGAGTCCCCCCCGCGATTCTCCGCGCGGGGCTCCTTTCGGCGCAAAGCCCCGCGCTGATACTTTTGCAGCCCCGGCGCGTGGCCGCCCGAGCTGCGGCGAGCCGTATCGCCGAGGAAAATGGTTGGCAGCTCGGCGAGGAAGTCGGCTATCAGATTCGGTTCGAGAAGCGGGTCGGGCCTCGAACGCGCCTTCGCGTCGAGACCGAGGGTATCCTCAATCGCAGGCTCGTTTCCGACCCGTTTCTTGAAGGCGTGGGAGGCGTGATTCTCGACGAGTTTCACGAGCGGAGCCTACATACGGATCTGGCGATCGCGATGCTCAAGGAGGTCAGAGAGACCGTCCGTGAGGACCTGATCCTGGTCGTCATGTCCGCCACGCTTGACGCCGGGCCGGTCGCGCGGTTTCTCGGGGATTGTCCCGTGATCCAGGCGGAGGGACGTGTTTATCCCGTCGAGATTTCCTATCGACCGACTCTCAAACCCGCCGGCGCGGAATCGGTGGCCGCGGCAGTCGACGAAGCGTTGCGGGTGGGAGACGAGGCGGGGCATGTCCTCGTCTTTCTGCCGGGGACCGAGGAAATCCGCCGTGCCGCCAGTCAGATCCATCCTGACGATCATCTCGATATTTTGCCGCTACACGGATCGCTCACTTCCGAGGAGCAAGATCGCGCGCTGCGGCCGTCCCCGCGTCGGAAGGTGATCCTCGCGACCAACATCGCCGAGACCTCGCTGACGATCGACGGCGTTCGCACGGTGATCGACACGGGCCTGGCCCGGTTCGCCGGTTATGACCCTTCGCGGGGCCTGGACCGCCTGGAGCTGGGGAAAATTAGCAAGGCCTCGGCCACGCAACGAGCCGGACGCGCGGGACGAACCGCGCCGGGGCGCTGTATCCGGCTCTGGTCCGAGCGCGAGCAACGCGGCCTTGTTGACAGTGACCCGGCCGAGGTGGCGCGGGTCGATCTGGCGGCTACGATTCTCGCCTTGCACGCCTGGGGAGCGACGACCCCAGCGCGGTTCGGCTGGTTCGAGGCACCAGCGGCGGAGCGAATCGATGCGGCCGAAGGCCTTTTGAAGATGCTCGGAGCGCTCGAAGGCGAACGTTCGACAATCACTCCGCTCGGTCGTCGTCTCCTGAGCATTCCCGCCCATCCACGAATCGGCAGGCTTCTGATTGCCGCGAGCGAGAGCGGACACCCCCTCGAAGGCGCGGCGATCGCGGCGATCCTTTCGGAAAAAGATCTTGCGGTAGGCGAGAGAGGGCAGGGGATCGCCCCCCATGGGCGCGGCGAGTCCGACGTTCTCGCGAGGCTCGACCTGCTCGCCGAGGCCGAGCATCAGCGGTTCTCTCCAAGACTCCGCGACCGCGGCATCGATCCCGCCGCCGCGCGGACCGTCGCGCGCGTTCGCGACGAGTTCTTTCGAATCGCGAAGCGAATTCATAGCAATACATTGACGGCACCGCCCGACGATTCGATCATGCTCACCTGGATCTTGTTGGCGTATCCGGATCGGGTCGTTCGCCGCAGGGGAGGAGAGGCGAGGGGCGTGATGGTCGGCGGTCGGGGCGTCCGGCTCGACCCGGAATCCGTGGTTCGCGATGACGAGTTCTTCCTCGCGCTCGACCCTCGTGAAGACCGGCGAGGGCCGGGAGGCGTTCGCGAGGCGCGCGTTCGGATCGCCAGTGCCATACATGAAGAATGGCTCGATGAATTCTTTCCCCGTCTTCTGAGACGCGACCGCACAGTGGAGCTTGACCCAACACGGCAAAAGATCGTCGCGGTGACCTCGCTCTGGTTCGTCGATCTCCTCTTACGAGAGGACCGCAATGCGAAGGTCGAACGTTTGGAATCGGCCGAGGCCCTCGGTGCTTCGCTTCGTCCCCGAGCACTCGCTTTTCTCCAAGAAGACGAGGCGGCGGCGAATTGGATGGCCCGGCTTGAGTTTGTTCGAAGCGTGATGCCTGAAACCGATTGGCCCGACATTAACGAGTCAATGATTGCCGATATTCTCGT
>JAYVYS010000291.1:0-9233 GCA_043784005.1 Isosphaeraceae bacterium | reverse complement strand
TGAGCGCGGCGTCGGCCGTGGAGGCACTCGCATGCCTGGCCGCGTTCGAACGCAACGCCATCCCGCCCACCATCAACCTCGACGACCCTGATCCCGAGTGCGAACTGTGCCACGTCCCCCACGAGGCCCGGCCTCACAACGTTCGCACAGCGCTCTCGAATTCCTTCGGCTTCGGCGGCAGCAATATCTGCGTCGTGTTTAGAAGGGTCGCGTGAAGCAGGGAATTCCGATTTCAACCGCCGATGACGCCGATGAATCCGGATGAAGCGACGCGGGTGGCGTGAGGGTACGAACTTGGACGGCGGCGGGTAGCAGGGATTTGGGTGCCACGAGGTTCGGTAATCCGAACCCGTGCCCAAAGCCTCGGACAAAGGACAGTTCAGGTGGTGACTGAATGGCCCGGAAGCAATGCCGGCGTTTCGACGACCCGGGCCATGCCCACGAACTGACTTTCTCCTGCTATCGACGGCTTCCTCTGCTGTCCCGGGATCGCACACGAGGATGGCTGGTGGAGGCGATCGATGAGGCTCGGCTCCGTGAACGATTCGACCTCCAGGCCTACGTCATCATGCCTGAACACGTCCACATTCTGATCCGTCCCCGCGAGCCCGGCGATGAGGTCTCTCGTATCCTCTGGCGGATCAAACGCCCCATGGGTAGGCGGGCGGTCGCCTACCTCCGGGTCCACTCTCCGTCCTTCCTCGCCAAGCTCACGGTGACACGCGGCGACGGCATCCGCGAGAGTCGGTTCTGGCAGGCTGGCGGCGGATATGACAGGAACATCGTCGAGCCGACGACCGTCCGGAAGGTCATCGACTACATCCACCTCAATCCGGTGCGACGTGGGCTCGTCGAGCATCCGGAGGACTGGGCATGGTCCAGCGCCCGGTGGTATGCCGGTCTTCGCCCCGTTCCTCTTGACATCGACTCGACCCTACCTCGGGTCGTTGAGGTGTAGGCCCAAGCTGGAGACACGGGTTCGGAGTACCGAACCCGTGCCCAAAAGGCCTCGGACAGGGGACAAGTCAGGTGATGACCGGATGGCCCGGAAGCGATGCTGGCGTTGACGACCCAACCATGCCGGGGTTTTTGAGTTGTAGGCCCGAGACGGCGGCGCGGGTTCGGAGGACCGAACCTCGTGGCACCCGAACCCAGGCCACCCGTCGGACGTGGCTCAAGAGTGATCCGTTTGACCATTGACGATCGTGGCACGATACCCACCATCAACGTTTCGGAGGCCGAAGCGGGAAGACTCTCCGATACTATTCTGAGAGGATGACTTCGCGATCACCAAAGTGAAATTCTCCCGGCCCGACTGTCTCATGATCGTGAACAAAACGCGACGTCCACTCCGCCCTGAGAACGATCCCGGCGCGGGCCAAGCGGGAGTGCTTCCAAGGCTGAGACCCGCTCTTTGACAATTCGACCCTTGCGCCAAACAAACCCATTTTCGACCGAATTCCTATCAAGCCGCCTCTCCAAAAGTACGCGACCGTGTCCGTCAGAGCGATTCACGAGCGAATTCACACGCGATCCTACGGACGTCCTCAGAGCAAGCAGCGCCCAATCTTGTCCCCAAGCCGCCCCTTTTCGCACTCGGGAACCCGATTTGCAGTTCCCCAAACGAAGCGACTTGAGGTTTTGAGGGGTTATGTCCCGAAAACATCATGACCTCCGCACTTTTCCCATTGTTCCCGATGTCATCGCGGGAACGAGAGCGGGCCTCATTCAGCGGGTTCCCGAAACGAAGCCGATTTCCTCTTTCAATTGTTCCCGATGTCATCGCGGGAACGAGAGCCGGCCTTATTCAGCGTGTTCCCGAAACGAAGCTGATTTCGCCTGGTCGGGTTTTCTGGACCAGGCACGGACGGGTTCGGCGTACCGAAACTCGTGGCACCGAAACGTAAGTGTGCGCGGGGCGGGGTCGCGACCTGCCCCTTTTCATCAGAATTCACCGGCGTCGTCTGCGGTTGAATTCCTCTTCTGATACAATCCCCAGGATCAGCGGGTCGGGTTCGGTCCTGTCTCTTCTCCGGGCCGTCCGCCCGCGAGGCGATTGATGAGGACAGCTCGGATGAATTTCCCACCGATAGCGAGGGTCCGTCAGGCCATTCCACAGCCTCAAGTCGCCGACGTTCCCGGCATGGTCCGCAGGCTGATTCTTGAAAGCCGGATTCGTGAGCGCGTTCCCACAGGCGGAACGATCGCCGTCGGCGTCGGCAGCCGAGGCATCACGGTCATCCCCATTGTCGCGCGCGCGGCGGTCGACGCTCTCAAGGAAATGGGATTCAAGCCCTTCATCGTGGCCGCGATGGGAAGCCACGGAGGCGCGACCAGACACGGTCAGGCCGAGCTTCTCGCAGGCTACGGCATCACTCCGGACACCATGGGCGTCGAGGTGAAGTCCGACATGGACGCCGTGGTCCTCGGCACCAATCCCGTCGGGTTGCCGATCTATTTTGACAAGAACGCCCACGGGGCGGACGGAATCGTCTTGCTCAACCGGGTCAAGCCTCATACCGACTTCCACGCGACCCACGAATCGGGCGTGTTAAAGATGCTCGTGATCGGTCTGGGGAAGCAACAGGGTGCGAGCCAGATTCATAAACTTGGCTTGCGAGGGATGAAGGAGGTTCTTCCGGCGGTCGGCAAGTTCCTCGTGCAAAACACGAAGTTCGCCCTCGGACTGGCGATCGTCGAGAACGCCGCCGACCTTCCCGCCGACATCGTGGCCATCGAGCCCGAGACGATCTTCGACGTCGAGCCTAAGCTCCTCAGCCGGGCAAGGGAGTTGATGGGGAGGCTCCCTTTCGACCAGATCGACGTGCTGGCCGTGGGCGAGGTCGGCAAGAACTATTCGGGAGCCGGGATGGACCCGAACGTGATCGGCCGCCTGATGGTCGAAACTCAAAATGACTTCGCCAGGCCGGTCGTGACGCGGCTGGTCGTGCTCGACGCTTCGGAAGAAACGCATGGGAACATCGTCGGGGTGGGCTTCGCGGACCTCACCACCGAGCGGCTTGTCGCGAAGCTGGACCCGATCCCGTTCCGGATCAACATCCTCACCTCATGTTGCCTGGAACGCGGCCGGATTCCGATCACGCTCGCGAATGATGCCGAAGTGTTTGAGGCCGCCCTCGACACCTGCTGGAGGATCAGCCCGTCGGAGGCGCGGATGGTGATCATTCCAAACACGCTTGAGGTCAATACGTTGTGGGTCTCACAGGCCCTTGAGGCCGACGTGAAGTCGCATCCGCATCTTTCCTTCGAGACCGATTTCCAGCCGATTCCCTTCTCGGCGGAAGGGTTTCTCGATCAGGAAACGCTCTTCCCCGAAAGTGTGCGGGGCCGTCGCGCGGCGGGAGTGGCTTACGCGGCCCATTGATGTCTTCGACGCTCAAAAATCGGCGAAGGGTCTTGGACTGCGACGTGGTCGGGGCAGAGTGGGTCAAGTTTTCGCGGTGGCCTGCCCCGTTTTTTGTCCCCTCGACATCGAAATCCGCCACACCATTCTCACGCATGCGAACTCTTCAGATCGAAGGCCTCTTGACCGCCTTTCTTGCCGTCGAAGAAGCGACGCGGCGATCAGAATGGTCATTCATCGTGAAGTCCAGCGCAGCCTTTCTCTGGGGCACGCGGCTTCAGCCGATCGCGGGCCTCGCCGTCAACCCGTTCATGCACACGTTGGACCGGACCGTGAGTTGATCGGGATCGGCGCGACCGAGATAGCGCCTGTTCAGGCGGTTCGAACGGGTCGCCGTTTCGAACGCCACCATGTGAAACCGCCAGCCGCGGCCGTGAATAGTCCTATCCCGATTGTTCCCGGCTCGGGTACCGACTGGATCGTGATCGTGCCGCCGTTGATGGTAACGCTCGTGTAGTTCAGCCCGCTATTACCGTCGGTGAGCGTCGTGCCGACTGGATCGAACGTGATATTGTAAGTGCCGGGTGTCGCGTTGCTGGCGACGTCGAAGAAGACCTCGGCCAGGCCGACCGGCGTCGTCCCCACCGTCACTCCCGGCGAGCCAGAAGACCCGTCGATGTCCGACCCCGTGAGCTGCTGTCCCGTGGTCGAGCTGATCGTGGGGCCGAACCCCGAGTTGGGGAAAATGTACGCCGCCGCCGTGCTCGTGGGGGCCAAGGTGAAGTTGATGCCGGGGTTGCTCGTCGTCAGGTCGAACGAGAATGCGGCGACGTTGTTGGAGGCGGGGGTGTTGCCGCCGGTGTTCCTGAGCCGGATCTCGAAGAAATTGTTGGTCGAGCCGGCGGTCACCGTGCTATTGACCGGGACGATGTCGATCACGAACCCCGCCCTGCAAGGCGTGCAAGGGAAGGTCAGCACGCCCGCGAGCAGCCCGATAAGGGCCGTGGCGTGGCTCAATTCAAGGATCTTTGTAGGGCGCATGGGGTCGAGTTCCAGGAGGGCCGTCGATCCTTGATGGGGTGCCAGCTTCCGCGAAAACCAAAAGCGAGGCGATGTTCTTCGACGGGCCTCGGGCCGACGCACGGGACCCGTCGTTCTAAGGCGTTAGGTCACGGGGCCAGAGGAGGCAGTCGGGTGCCGACCTTCTTCCGGACCCACTGGACGTCGTTAGAGTCAGTTGTACCGTTGCCGTCGATGTCTGCGAAGACGTTTGGGGCCGCGCCGATGAGCCGGTTGACGCCGAGGATATCGGCGCTGTTGACCTGGCCGTCATCAGTGAAATCGCCGGGGACGACGTCCAGACGGCGGGTATAAGTGGCGATGTTCGCGTTACCGATGGTCAAGGTGACCCGGTCCGCGTTCGCGATCGGCAAGGCGAGCGTGATGACATATTGCGTATTCCCTCCCGAGACCGTGATCGGGCCGTAGTTGGCGACGGTCATGCCGGTGACCAAGACATCGGCCGGCGACAGCGGCTCGGCCTGGGACAGTGTGATCACGAACTGGTTAATGTTGAGCCAGGGAAGGTCTGTGGACCGACCCGCCGGCAAGAGCCGCAGGCCGTCCAGGGCCGTTGAAAGAGGGGCAGTCCCCACTGTCCCCCAGTTCACCGACGTCTGTGTGACCGACGCCGTCACTGTACTGACGGAAATCGAGACCGTTGCCGGGTCACTCGTCAGGCCGGACGTGTTCGTAACGGTGAACATGAAGGGTGTCGGGACCCGAATAGCCGGCGTTTGGAGTGTAGGTCAGGTTCGGGGCGGTCCCGGAGATCAAGCCGTGCGTGGGCGACGCCAGGATCGCGAAGGTGAGCGTCTGAGCGGGGGAGTTTGGGTCGGAGCCCGTCAGGGTAATTCCGACCGGCGCATTTTGATTCGTGTTGACCGTTTGCGGGTTGGCCGTGGGCTTGGCGGCGACGACGTTGAGCGTCACCGTCGCAGCGGCGCTGGTCAGGCTCGACGAGTTCGTCACGGTAAAAGTGAAGCTGTAAGGGCCCGCGTAGCCTGCGGTGGGAGTGTAGGCCAGCGCGCCAGTGGAGGCGTTGAAGCTCGTGATTGCACCATGCGAGGGCGACGCCAGGATCGCGAACGTGAGCGGCTGAGTGGGAGTGTTCGGATCGGAGCCCGTCAGCGTGATCGGTGTCGTGGTGTTGTGGCTAACGGGAACGGTCTGCGAGTTAGCCGTCGGCGCTGCGGCGGCGACGTTGAGCGTCACCGTCGCAGCGGCGCTGGTCAGGCTCGACGTGTTCGTCACGGTAAACGTGAAGCTGTCAGGGCCCGCGTAGCTCGCGGTAGGAGTGTAGGACAGCGCGCCGGTGGAGGCGTTGAATCCCGTGACTGTACCATGCGAGGGCGACGCAGTGATCGCGAACGTGAGCGGCTGGCTGGGAATGTTCGGATCGGAGCCTGTCAGCGTGATCGGCTTGGCGGTGTTGTGACTGACGGGAACGGTCTGCGAGTTAGCCGTCGGCGCTGCGGCGGCGACGTTGAGCGTCACCGTCGCAGCAGCGCTGGTTAGGCTCGACGAGTTCGTTACGGTAAAAGTAAAGCTGTCAGGGCCTGCGTAGCTCGCGGTAGGAATGTAGGACAGCGCGCCGGTGGAAGCGTTGAATCCCGTGATTGTACCATGCGAGGGCGACGCAGTGATCGCGAACGTGAGCGGCTGGCTGGGAATGTTCGGATCGGATCCAGTTAGCGTGATCGGTGTCGTGGTGTTGTGGCTGACAGCGACGGTCTGCGAGTTGGCGGTCGGCTTGCCGACGACATTCACGGTCGTTGTCACAGTCGCGTTGTCCAGCGAGACGCTCGGGTGGGCGGTGCCCGCCGTGGCACCCGAATTGAACGTCGTGGAGGATTGTCCGCTGGCGATCGGGACCGAGAAGGGCATCACGCTCGTTCCCGCGAGCGCACCGGGGCCGAAGCTCAAATTCAGGCCTTCCAGCCCCGTGCCTGTGACGGCCGTGCCAGTGGCGGTCGACGAGACAACCTTCGCAGTTAGCCCCGTCGAGGCGTTGGTGGCGATCGAGGACGCGCCGGGGGTCAAGGTGAGCGTCAGGAAGGATGTGGCCGTGACCGACCCGCCGCCTGAGGTTGACGTGGTGTCCGAATTCGTCGTGTTGGGGGCGGTACCCGCACCCCACCAGTTGTCGTTCGCGGTGACCGCGCCCGTGTCGGATGTAATTCCTCTGCCCGTGCCGGTCGACGTGGGGTTGGAGAAGCGGGACTTGCTGACAGTCAAGGTCGAAGAGGCGTTATAGATCGCTCCTCCGGCCGCCGCCGCCTGGTTCGTGGTGAACGAGCTGGCTGTGATGGTGCTGCCGCCCGTGTCGCTGAGGTAAATCGCGCCCCCCTGGCCGCCGATGGACGCGACGGTGGTGGCACTGTTGCCGGTGAACTTCGAATTCGTGACCGTCAGGTTTCCCGCGTTGACGCCGTTTATGAAGGCGATGGCCCCGCCCAGCGCCCCTGCGGCCACGTTGTTCGCGAAGGTGGAGTTCGCGATGGTCACGCTCCCGCCGCCACCCCACGAGAGCCCCGCGCCATTGCTGTTCCCGGCCGTCGAGTTGTCCTGGACGGTGCAAATGTTCAGAGCGAGGGTGTCGCCGGGGTCGCCGCCCAGGATGGCCGCCCCTCCGAATGCCTGGTTCACATTCGTAGCACCCTGAAGCGTCAGGTTATCAAACGTGACCCCGATCGACCCGTTGAAATTGTAATCGAGGACGAAGATCCCGTTGCCGGAGACCGTCTGGTTGATTACTGCGTTCTGGTTGGTGACCGCGTTGTAGGAGCCGTCGGTCGCCTGGATGAGGACCGATTGCCCCGCCGGATTGCCGAGGTTCAGGACCCCCGTGTCGACGTTCCCCAGGTTATACGTCCCGAGCGTGACCGGGAGGTCGATGATCCAGGAGCCGGCCGTGTTATCGACCGCGTTGACGGCGTCCCGCAGGCTGATCGTCGGCTTGGCCTGCAATTGCGCGACGGTCAGGCCGGGCGGCCAATTCAACGCGTCGACCGCCGTATTGACGTGGATGGCGCTGACGCTGAGCAGTGTTCGGTCTTCCAGCCGGCGAGGCCTGGCTTCAGCCCATGATCGGGCCGGCGAGGCCGTCTGTTCCGGGTCGCCTTGGCGTATCGAATCCACACGGGCGGGCCTCCTGGGTGCTTCCGGCTACGGGTGAGGGGGGTTTAGGAACCTGGAACGGCCGGGATCAAGGGTCTGTTCTTCGTGATTCCGACTGCCGGGACGGGTCCGGGGCGGAAACCGAGACGAGGCTGTTCTCGGCATGATCAACATATCGATCAAGGTGATTTAAGCGGATTCATTCGCCTCAATTACGCGCTGGGTAGATCCCCTGGAGAGCGATGCAGTAATTTACGACGAGGAACGGCATCATGTTTTCATGTGGCTGATCTCCGCCGACAACGGAAGTAGCCCCGGGGTTCATCGTGTCGTTTGCCGTTGGGCCGTACATCTTCAGCCCCCGCGCGGCCGCTGGCTTGGCGAACGAGTTGCCGGCGGGGCCGACCTGGTTGCCGTTCGCGTTGCTCGCATTGACCGCGTGCGTGTGCGAGGGGATCTGCGATTGGAGCAGAGTCACGGTTGACTGTCCGCCCGTTTCGCCAATGTTGTAGTTAGAGAGACCAGGCCCCTGTCCCGGCTGGATCGGCGCGCTGCCCCGTAGGTTGGGAAGTGCGAAGGTGGACCGCCCGTCCCCCCCGAAGTTGGTGCCAACGAGTGAGAACAGCGCCGTGTTCTGCGAGATGGGTAAAAGCTGGCCGTTACACAGCGCCCAACCCCGCGGCGCGAAGTTGAAGGGAAAGATTCGGATTTCCGCGATGAACGCCTCAGACATGGTTCACTCCTCGATTCTCTGCCAAAATCTTATTTTCTTGGTCGTAGCTAACGGGGCCCGCCGGCTGGCCACCGTTTCATCGCTTTAGTTTTGGGACGGATAGATCCCCACCAGGGCGATGCAGAAGTTGAGGACGAGGAAAGGTGACATGTTGTCGTGCTGCTGGCTGCCGCCGACCAGGGACGTCGCGTTGGGGGACAAATTCCCGTCCGCGGAGTTCGCGTAGCCGGGATTGTTCCCGTTGGCCCAGTATGCGTTCAGGGGGTCGGGCGTGGTCGCGGCACCGGTGGACGCGGAGACGGTGTGCCCGTGGGCGGGGATCTGGGACTGGACCAGCGTAACCTTTTCCGCGCCTGCCAAATTTCCAATCGGGTAGTTGTTCGAGAGGTGCAAGGGGACGCGCCCCTGGAGGTTGGGCAAGGCGAAATTGGTGCTCCCGTTCCCGCCGTAAGTCGTGCCGAGGAGGGAGAAAAGCGCCTGGTTCTGGTTGATCGGGAGCAACTGGCCGGCAGCGAACGCCCACCCCTTCGGTGGAAAATCGAAGCTGAAGATCTTGATCTCCCTGAGGAATGGGTCCGCCATGGAAAGCCTCCTGAACCAAGGGCCCGAAACGGTTCCGGCAGTCTCGCGCCGGTTCAGTTCGGTGAGGGGAAAATCCCGGATAAGGAGATGATGAAGTTAAGCGCCAGGTAAGGGATGAGGTTCGTGTGCGGCTGATCTCCGCCGACCGCCCCCAGGGCGCCCGCGTTCATCGTCTCGTTCGCACTCGTGCTGGTGAATTGTTTGAGGGCCGCGGTCCCCGCCCAAAAGTTGCCTTCCGGGCTGTTTGCGTTCCCGACGGTATTCCCCAAAAGGGTGTGGGGGTGAGCGTCTTTTTTGTTGGTAGATGGTTGGGGCATTAGTTGATGGATCGCTCCCAGAAGGCATCCCATTGGCTTTCTTCGCCTTCGTACAACG
>JAYVYS010000290.1:0-5976 GCA_043784005.1 Isosphaeraceae bacterium | reverse complement strand
CGGGAGCAAGCTCGTCTTATTTCAAAGAAACCCCCGCTCGGGCACGATCACGCGGACGTCGCGATTGGCTTGGACACGACGGGCATTCCTGTCGTGTCGCGCTCAATCGTCTCGCAAAAGAGTTCCAACGGCAGGTCGTTGGGATCTCCGCCGAAGGGATTCTCGATCTCGACGCCGATCTCTTCGATGCCGAAGAACGTGTACGAAGTCAGAAGTGTGGCCACGATCGTCCACCATCCGTAAAACTGCACCAGACAGAGCGGCAAGGTGTAGCAATAGAGGATCAACGCCCGGCGCAGATGTACGACATAAACAAAGGGCAGGGGGGTGCGGTAGATCCGCTCACAGCCGCCGATGTCATCCATCAGCCGGCTGACCATGTTGTCGAACGCGACCACGAGATAATCCGAAAGCACTCCGCGATCCCTGGCCTTGGCGAGCTGCTCGGTCATTTTCTTGGCCACGGCGAGCGACGCGTGAGGAGCGTTCAAGACCTCGGCGACCTCCGAGGCCGGAAGCCGATCGCCGGGCGGGCCAAGCCCCGTCGTGTTACGCAAGCCGTTCATCGCTGCATAAGCAAACGCCGACGTCCAGAGCAAGATCGACTCGGCCAGATCGGGAGCGATCGGAGCCAGGTACGCGCGCGATAATCGGCTCAGGTTGCGAGACTCATTGGTGATCGCTCCCCAGAGCCGACGGCCTTCCCAGTAACGGTCGTAAGACGCATTCGTCCGGAATACAAGCAAGAGTCCTAGCGCCGCGCCAACCAGCGTGTGAACCACGGGAGAGACAGTGATCTCTTCAAAGGCTTGATGAACCAGAACGACGAGCGCTGACCATAAGACGCAAATCGCGACCCGCCCGATGATCTCACGGACCATTGAGCCCTCGACATCGAACAAATGCGATGTCCACTGGTGCTTGTCATACGGGATCATCGGCCCTCGCTCTCGTACTAAATCGGTGGCGAATTTCCGACGATTCGCCTGCCGCGATTGTCGTCAGAAGCGATAAACTGATTTACAGTCAAGCAATGTTCATGCCGCGTCGGTTACGTTGCGAAGAACCATAGCCGATGATAACGAGCCCCGGAGCCCGACCCATGTCTGTCGAGCCGACGCTGATCCCGATCGATCGCATCGCACCTGGCCACCGGCCCGTGGGGCGAGCGGTGATGTACCAATCCTGGCGATCGCTGCTTTTCTTGCACTGGGCGCTTCCTCCCGAGGTCGTCCGCGCGTTGCTGCCCCCCGGGCTTGAGCTGGATACATTCGACGGCAAGGCTTATGTGGGGCTCGTCCCGTTCACGATGCAAGGGATTCGCCCCCGAGGACTTCCCGCGGTCCCGTGGCTCTCCAACTTTCATGAGACGAATGTAAGGACTTATGTCCACGTAGACGGGAGCGATCCCGGAGTCTGGTTTTTTAGCCTGGATGCGGCGAACCCCGTCGCCGTCGCGCTGGCGAAGACGTGGTTCCATCTTCCCTATTATCACGCGACGATGAGCCTGACGACCGAGGCGTACTCAGGCACGTTGTCTTACGCTTCGCAACGAAATCGCCCAAGCACTCAGGGTTCCGCCATCACCTCCATCCGTTGCATTCCGCATGGGGATTCGGGTCCGGCGGAGGTGAATACTCTGGATCATTTCTTACTAGAACGTTACTTCCTTTACGCCTTCGCTCGCGGAGACCTTTTTCGGGGTCAAGTTCACCACACGCCCTACCCCGTCCAGAGCGCCGATCTTCTCATTTTTGAGGAGACTCTGCTCGCGGCGACAGGACTGAGACGACCTGAAACGTCACCGATCGTTCACTTTTCTCACGGTGTCGACGTAGAAATTTTTCCGCTCCGAAAACTCCCGAAATGAACGCTTTGACATAATTGTCACAGAAACACATTATGTCTAATTTTATATGTCAAAACGTCGAATACGCATGTTGATTCGGGCCCCTTCCGATCCCCTTAAAGCGTGGCGATTTTAGGGGTTGCGTAAATTGTAGGGCTTGTGTTTTCGGGACGAGCCCGATTGCGAAGATGGGAAGAAAAGAGAAGCCTGACGGCTTGATTTCCGTCGGGGTCTTTGTTCATTGAGAGCGTGAGCGAGGGGCGGTTCGGGTTGCGGGTCCGAAAAAAGTGTTGCATTTGCAGAATCTGTATCCCATCTTGGCAACGTCCCACGGGTGTTGTCCGGAGAATCGGGAAGTAATTCCCATACCTTCTCCCGTGACGGCAGGGGGCGACGTATTGGAACGGTCGCGGCCCGTGGGGGAATTCTTGGGAGCCTTCACCGTTGATAACATCCCTCTTAAAGAAAGTCGCGTTGGCTTTGCTGTCGTTGGTCACTCTGGTCGCGCTGAACGCGACCGCGACCGTGGCCGTGAAGGCGCAGCAAACCCCCGCGACGCCGCCGACTACCGGCGCGGCCACTCCCCCTTCGGTTGCCCCGGTCGCGCAGCCTGTCGTACCGCAACCGGCGGTTGCTCAGCCCGTGGCGGCCCAGCCTGTGGCGGTTGCTCAGCCCGTCGCGGTCGCGCAACCTCAGCCGGTGTATGTGCCGGCGGGCGATCCGTACGGATTTACCCATTGGCTCAACGCCACCAGGGCGAGCTATGGCCTACCGGCAGTCGGGTATGACCCGAATTTGACGAACTGGGCCAATGTCAATAATTCCCATCAAACCTCGCGCGGCATGGGCCATTATGTGATGGGTCCGGCGCGTCGACAGAACTCGGCGATGGGCAATTACGCCACCATCGGCGGAATGTGGATGGCGTCGCCGGCCCACCGTGCGGCCCTGCTCGACCCCACCATCCGTTTCATTGGAATTGCCGGCATGGGCGCGTACTGGACGTTCAACGCCAACTGACCGGCCCCACCCCTCTTCTCTTCTCTATTTACCAAAAATCCGAGCCGTCAGCGCCCGGCCGACAAGGCCGTTCATGCCGGGCGCTGGTCGACCCGGAAAACTCTTCCCGGTTTTCCCAAAGCGACTCGACTTGAGTTCAACGTCAAAGATCCGACGGAGTCGGGAGCCCCTCGCCGATGCTTCAAAGCATCAGCGTTTTCCTACGTGTTTGACTGATACTTCGCTTCCCATTCCCGTCAAAGAAACAAGGCGTCCCGGATTCGGTTGACGCCTTAGCGCTTTCCGTCGCGCTTTCCACGACCTGCACGGACGGCCCTTGTCGTCGCGTGTTTATCGCCGAGGGGCATCGGAACAACGCGGCCGGCTTGATTGTCGACAGGTTCCTTTTCCTCGTGGTATTCAGCGTCGGTGTTGACGCACCACGGGTCGAGCTGACTAAGGCCGAGGATGTTTCGCGCCACCAGGAGCGCCGTCATCATCGAGTGATCCTGGTTGTTGTACTTATGCATTCCGTTGCGACCGGCGAGATGAAGGTTGTCGAGCGTCTTCAGCCAACGTCGGATGACGCCGAGATGCGACTGATAGACGTCATCGTAAACCGGGTACGCCTTGGGCATCCGGACCACACAACCATCAATGACCTTGTCACTCTTCACCAGTCCGATCGCCGCGATCTCTTTCGTCCCGAGGGCCACAAGTTGGTCGTCGGACATGGTCCAGAGGTCGTCCCCTTCGAAGCAAAAATATTCCAGACCGAGGCTGCTCTTGGTCGGGTCGGGAACCAGGTCGGGCGACCAGTTTTTGAAGTTCTGGACGCGACCGAGCTTCACCTGAGGTTCATGAACATAAATCCAGTTATCGGGGAACGTTTTGGGCTGGTCGACGATCAGAACGACGGTGAGAAAATCGCGATACTTGAGCGCATTGGCGGCCTCGATCACGGCGGGGGGTGGAGGCGGATCGAGCGCGCGAATCAGGCTACGGATCGGGAGTGTGGAGAGGTAATGCCGGCCCTGGTAAGTGTGCTCGCGGCCGTCGGAACCTCGGGCGACGAATGCGTTGACGTGTGCGCCATCATGTTTGATCCGCACGACCTTGCGGTCGTTCACCACATCGCCGCCGTCCTTGACGATCCGGTCGCGCGTCATTTCCCACATCTGACCAGGGCCGAGCCGGGGGTACTGAAAGCTATCGATCAGGGTTTTGATGACCTCGCCCTTGGCGTTCTTGCCCGATCCGCCGAAGAGGGCGTTGATCACCGCCTTGGTCAAGCTCAACCCTTTGATCCTCTGGGCGGCCCAGTCCGCCGAGATGGTGTGGGTGGGCATTCCCCAGACTTTCTCGGTGTAGGTCTTGAAAAAAATCTGGAAAAGCTTGCGGCCGAACCGGTTGACGACCCAGTCTTCAAAGCTTCGTTCGGGTTGGATCGGCAGAACGCGGGCTTTGAAGTAGCTGAGCAGAATCATCGTCGCGCGGAATGGACCCAGGCCGACGAGGGCGTTCATCGGCCGGAGCGGATAGTCGAAGAACTTGCCGTCGTAATAGATCCGGCTCATTCGTGAACGAGTGATGAGTTGTTCACCGAGAACCTCTTCCCAAAGGGCGGTGATCTCGTCGCTCTTGGAAAAGAACCGGTGGCCGCCGATATCGAAGCGGTAGCCTTTATAGACGTCGGTGCGGCTAATCCCTCCGACCATATGGGGATCGGATTCGAGCACGACACTGTATCCGCCATGTTTCGTCAATTCGTAGGCGGCGGTCAGCCCCGCTGGCCCGCCACCGGCGATCACGGCGTCGGGGAGGGGTCCGGAATCCGTTCCGGGACGATCCGATCCGTCGTAAGACTGGTTCACGTGAGGGCCTCGCCCATTGAAAAAGACCTGGTTCCGCAATAGAACAGTCCGCCTCGCGAATCCGGTTTGTCGGGCGGAGCCCTGGCCGGGGCGATTTGTCCCGAGCGGACGGACTTCGAGCGGCAAGTTTGGGCGTCATGATAGTCAAAGGCCGATTTCTGACAAGGCGATCTTGAATGACCTCAGAGCGCCTTTCCTTTTCGCTGAGAACCAATGCCGGATGGCCGGTAGCCGACCGGAGAATCGAACGACAGCATAAGGCCAATGGATGATTTCCTTGGTCAATGGCCAGCGATCGTCGGTCATTCTCGTCGGGTCTGATCGGGAAGGAAACGGCCCTGACCTTGACTCCACGGGCCGAACTTGTTTAGTAATTCCGGATGTTCCCATTCAACCGTTCGTCGGCGTTGAGGGAGAGGGAACAACGGAAAGGACTGACTCAAGGATGAGCCCCATGCCCGGCGAGACGCTTGAAAACGAAGGATCGGTCAACGACGCGAATTTCGGGTGGCGCGCCTCCGGATTTACCTTGACCCTGCACACCTTGGGTTTGGCCGTCGCCACCTGGCCGCTGATACGGACCTTTCCGTTTCAGATGCCGCTGCATGAAGACTCGCTGGGTAGCCTCTGGCTATTTCGCTGGTACAAAGCGTGTCTGTTCGAGGGTCAGTCGGTGTGGTTTTGCAAGGAAGTGTTGCATCCCGCGGGGGTACCCATGGGATCTTACACGCCGATGTACTTGCAATCGCTCATCTTTTCTTTTCTTTCAACAATCATTCACGATGATGTGATTTGCTGGAACATTCTTTGGCTGATAGGCATGCTCGGGACCGGGCTGGGTACGTCCCTTCTGGCCTGGCATCTGATCGGCGATCGCGCGTGTGCCGCGTTTGCCGGGTTGATGATGGTTCTCAGTACGCCGATGTTGATTCTCTCCAACTTCCAGATCGAATTGATTTATGTCGGCGGGTTTCCTCTGTTCCTGGTCGCCTGGATGAGGTTTGTGGATCGGCCGGGCGTGCGGAGGATGCTTGCCGCATCGTTCACTTATCTGTTGGTCGCGATGACGTGCGGCTATTACATGGTGTTTTCGATCTTTCCCGCGGTTCTTTATCTGGTATGGACGGCGGACCGGCGAGGGTGGCGAACGGCCTGGTCTTGGTTGAAGAGTCGGCTCCCCTTGCTCGCGGGGATGGCTGGCTTGACGCTGGCGGGCGTGCTCGTGATCGATTCCGCGCAGGTCTGGATGATCGT
>JAYVYS010000289.1:0-3510 GCA_043784005.1 Isosphaeraceae bacterium | reverse complement strand
GCGAGGCTTGAGGAGTCTGTCGCCGCGGTCGGAATGGCTTGCGAGACAACGGGCCCGGCAGCATCGCCATTCGCGGATCTGTCCGGTGGCGGTGCGTCGGACCCAATACTTTCGCTCAAGGAGGAGAACACACTCTGAAATCCAGGGGGATTGATAAGCGAGTTTTTCTCGCGAGTGGGAAGAGATGAAGGCATCTCTGAAGGCGTCCGTGCCGCCTCACTGCTCATCAAATCTTGGGCGAGGGACGCTACGAACCTCGCTTCGCCAGCGAAAAGTCTGGCCGGACCGACTTCGTGGAGGGGCTGGCTCGATCGATCGCGAGCCAGCATCGGACTGAGAATCAAATCAGGAGACGCCGAGTTTTGTCGTTCGGCGGGATTTGGAAGACGACTGGATGCTTCCCTACCGAACGATCCTCGCTCGGGTGAAGGAACCACCGTGATCGCGGCGTCGTCTGAACCTGGTTTCTCACTCTGATGGCTTTCGACGAACCTTCCCAAAGCCGGCGTTGCGAGACGTACTCCACCCGGTTCAGGAAATCGCACAGGTTCAAGTGAAACTCTCCGTGATTCCTCACTTCGCGGCTGAAACAGATCTTTGATCTTGGGAAGATCCGCCCACGAAGGTGGATTTCGCAAACGCGAGGACTCCGCTGCCATGGCATCGCGAATCGCACGTGCGGATCCTTCATACAAAAGAGAGGATTCGAGCGGCATTACTGACTTGAGACTGGCTTTCAATGACGCGTCCGGGGTCGAACCCGGGCTTACGGAGTCTTCGCGGTTCGGATTTCGGGAGGTCGTTGATCCGAGCGAAGATGCGGGCTGCGCTCCCAAATCGGTCTGAGAAGAGTGTTCCTTGCCGAGACTTTGGCGAGGCTTTTGTTCATGACGGCTCATGTCGTGATATCTCCGGTGAGTTCGCGGAAGGTGTGTCCCCCTGCTCCGTGATGACTGCGATCACTTCATTGATCAGTCGAGGCAGTTCAACGTCCCCAACCGAGAGCAGCGCGCAGGCTGTTTGAAGAGTCAGATCATGAGCATTAAGGAGCAATTCGGCGGCGAGAGAAAAGAACGTTTCATACTGCTCCGAAATCGAACCGTGATCGCAGGCACCGCCTAACGCATCGATCAAACCCTCAATGAGCGGGGAGTAGCCATGTCGGAGGTCGAGCGCGACTCGCTCGACGTTTCGACCCAGCAAGTCCGATTCAACTTGAACTCGTGGGATGAGCCGCAGTGCCGGTCTGGCAAAACCCCAATCCGCCCCATCGGAGAGACGGATCGGGGAGTTCCGAACGAACTCGCGACGGGTTGTTTCTGGGTTCGGGAAGTCTAACATCAGAGCAAAGTTTCCAGCCGGTTTCGCTCATCCTGAAGACGGCAAGCATCGGCAAACCGGGAGAGAGGAATGGTTCGATTCGTCGCCACGAGGATCGTCAAAACATTGAGAAGGTCACGAGCGGGTACGTCCGTCTGGCCGAGTCCGTTCGCCAGAAGACTTGCACGGACCCAGTTGGTAAACGACTTTTCCGCGATCTCTGATGCAAGAATGGCTTCAAGAATGGCTTTGCCAAAGGACTCGGCCTCTTGACCAGGCGAAACGCTCAAGAGGTTCGCGAGTTCATCTTCGGAAAGTTCATAATTCGCTTTGAGAGCCTTTCGAGCGACTTCCCAAAGGTCACATAAGGAAAAAGGCTCGTTCAAAATCGAGCATTCGAAGACGCGGTCGAGGGGCCGATCCACATCGGGAGTCGTGAGCCCGTCCGCTTTTGGCCGATAGGAAGGTTGAGCCAGCAGCCAAGCTTGACCATCGGCGAGAGTGACAAAGGTTCCACAGGCACCCGGTTTACGACGATCAAATTCAAGCGGTATTTTCCTCGGGCTTGAGCTGCCCGTAACGGACGCCATCGCCTCGGTCTTCCCAGTCGTAACGGGACTCGCCGTATCGGGGAGAATCGTTGGAATAGTTGAGAGTTTCTTCGGGTCCATGTGAGATGAAATACTCTGTTCCTTGATTCCGAACGAAGACACGAGAGACGCCAAGCACTCTAGAGAACTCCGCGTTCAACTTCATCAACTTCGCAAGCGATCCACCCTCACCTGCATGTGAGAGTGGGGTACGAACAGCCTCGGGTGTGCTGTCAATGTTTGTTATTTTCATGTGGCGATGCTGAAAGAAAGAGGGTTCGTCACCCCGTCGGGGGAGTATGCCGTAAACGTCAACACTGCCTGACCGAACTGCCGATGGGTGCCGTGCAGGGGATGGGATGCGACGACTGCATTGCTCAACGTGTACGTAACAGCGCCCGTGCCGCTGCCGTTGCGGGCATCGTTGTGCGTGGCGGTGAAAGTTCCGACGCTTCCCACGGGGAAGGCACTTACCGCGACGAGGTCAGCGGTGTGAACTGAGACCGTCGGTTCGTTGAAGTCGTTGACTACGGTCGTGTTGTACCGGTCTCCATCACCGGAGAACTTGAGCAGACTACCACCACTGTCGATCTGGATGGACGTCACTCCAGTGATCGGTGTCGCCGATCCGTTCAGTGGCGTGAAAGAGACGCCCGTCCAATTCATAAATCGCTTACTGGCCGCCATCGAAGTACTCCCGTCAGGGGTCGGAATTATGGCCGTTGAAGGCCGGAATCATATACGAAAATTCACCGTTAAGTGTCACGGACTGCTCTGGATGATTCCAGCTTGCCTCAAAGTGTCCTCTCCGAATCTTGGTCAGAGCGGGAAGGCAAACTCCTCCGAGGTCGGTTCCGTCCAGAGCGTTCTGGATCAGGCATGAGAGACGGTCTAGTGTTTCGTATCGCGATAAGAGATCCTCATCTCGCACAATAATGACAAGCGAGAAGAAGACCTGTCTTACAATGACGACCGGGTCCACATCATCGAGTTCGGACCACCCCAGCGGAGTGATTAAAACGAGCGGAGTTCGATCGGCACCGGCAGACTGTCGCTCCGGCGCAATACCAAGAATGACATCGGAAAACTGACCAGACGTAAGGAGTGCCGTCCGGATTGCTCGGAATGCATCTCTATCCCGGTACGTGGCACCCCAGCCATCCTGAGAGTCCGTACCATCCTGGCCGGGCGAACCGAACTCCGCGAAGTAGAACGGAGAATAGAATGTCGGTGGAAAGAACAGGTAAGAAGAATCGACCGCCATTGATGGGTTCCAATCATGCTGGCAGCGCCAGGGTCACGGCAGTACGATTCCCAGCGTTATCAGTGCTTGCCAAAATTCTTGTGACGGCAACATTTCCTCCCTTGATGACAACCGTGCCCGTTCCTGCTCCGAGCAGTACACCTGCGGAGGCGGCGAGAATCGGTGAAAGGGCTTGCCTAGCGTTCACGCCGGATTCCACTTGGATCGCGTCGAACCCGGAGGGGGCAAGGACGTAGCCGGTTTTATCTGTGTTTGAGCCAACGGTGACCGGAGCCGTAACGCTCGTAACTGGACCTCCCGCGTAAACGGACCGCGACGAGATCTTCGCGTCAAGGT
>JAYVYS010000288.1:0-7512 GCA_043784005.1 Isosphaeraceae bacterium | reverse complement strand
ACCGATAGGGTTTGAGTAAGCCGGATGCGGGAAATCCGCACGTCCGGTTTGAAGAGGGCGGAGGAGGTAGTGTCTCTACTCCTCCGCTACTCGACCGGATGATTTCGTCTTCTCTCTTCTCAATCGACCGCGACTATTCGCATCCGGCCCCGACGGTTCACCCGTGGTTCCGAAAGCGAGCAGCCCGGTCGGAAGTGCGTTCAGATAGATCGATTCGATCGCGTCTCGGGGAACGAGAAACGTTTCGTGGTAGATCGCGAAGTCGGCCTTGGTTCGCAGGCGTTCGGAGGCCTCGCGCCACCAATCCGCGTGCGGAGACATGTGCGACCACGCTTCAAGTTCTACGAAGCTCCGCCAGTATTGCAACACCCCAAAGTGGTTCCAGGCGATCCGAAAAAAATCGGAGTGGAGTAGCCCCGCGCCCGCGGCAATGGCCTCGCGCGACGACCGATCGATCGATCGTTTGAGTCGAAACAGATACGGAAAGGCGGCGAGTTTTCGCGATTGAATGCCAAGGCGGATCAGGCAAAGTTCGGAAATGTCTTCGGGAAGACGCGCTATTGTTCGGTTCATGTGTCAAACCATCGGCAATCGCCGGGCTCCGTTCATCAGGGCCTTCAAGCGCCGAGGGGGCGCGACGAAGGTGGGAACAGGCACAGGCGCGCTCGCGACGAACTCGGCGGGTGTCAGAATCCGGCCATCGATCGTTCCAAAGGCGCATCCCGCTTCGGAAGTGATCACCGCGCCTGCGGCGATGTCGTGAGTCGCCTCGCCGAGAAACGTCGCCGCCTGGAGCCGATTGCAGGCGGTGAAGGTCATCTCGCAACAACACGACCCCAGGTCGCGCAGACGGCCCGGAAGCGACCTGGTATCCACGGCCCGAAGGGCGTTGGTGCCCACGCAGAGATTGTCTTGAGTGTGGAAGACATCGACATCTCGAACTTCGAGCCGTTCGCCATCGCGCCAGGCACCCTGTCCTTTGACGGCCCAGAAAAGCTCGTTCAGCGGAGGAATCGCGATCACGCCGAGCGTCGGTTCACCGTCGACGAGCAGGCCGATGCTCACCGCCCAGAGCGGCAGCCCGTGTACGAGATTTCCCGTGCCGTCGATGGGGTCGATCGACCATCGACGTGGGCCGGTGCCGCCGGCCGAGGCAAGTTCTTCGCCGGTCAAGACGTCGTCGGGAAACTTCGCGGCGAGTCGGTCGCGGATCAATCGTTCAAGGTCGTGGTCGAGATCCGTCACGAAACTGAGATTCGCCTTCTCTTGTGGTTTCACGCGCGATGCCCGCGCCATTGCGATCGCGGCGGCTTCGCGCGCGAGATCTTTGATGAATTCGAGGTCGGCTCCAAAGTCCCTCTCCATGCTCCGGCAATCTCCCGTCAAGTCACTTCGGTCGTTAGGCATCATTGGCTCGCGTTGAGCGCAAGGGTAAGACAATCTCGCGAGCCATCGCAAGGCCGTTTCGGGCCGAACGCAATCCCGACGAATTCGGGACTGGCACCGCGATGGGGTGTGACGCTACAATAAAGTTCTCCGTTGGAAGGCGGGAGGCGGTCGGGCGTCACCGACTGGAAGGCCGCCCTTGTGTCGGGAAATGGCGATTTTGAATGGACCGAGGAAGAGGGTGGGAGTTCCCTCCGACTTCGACCAAGCATTGACCCCGGGATGTACACATCGTCGGCATGGGCACTCGTTTGGACAAGCTAGTCGCGGAGCGGTTTTCCCTCTCGCGAAGGGCCGCCCAAGAGGCGGTACGAAACGGTCGGGTGGACGTCGATGGCGAGCGCTGTGACGAGCCTGGCCGTGAGATCGACGCACAGGCGATCGGGTTTTTCCCGAACCGGCCCAAACTCCGCATTGTGGCTTCGCGCCTGAAGGTCTTGTACGAAGACCGGCACGTCATGATTGTCGATAAGCCGGCCGGCGTGCTGACTCTTCCAACTCCCGCCTGCGAGCGCGACACACTGGTCGAGCGAGCGGGCCGATACTTGTCGATCCGTCACGGTGTGACCCGGCCGTTTGTCGGCGTGGTCCACCGTCTCGACATGGACACTTCGGGTGCCTTGGCCATGGCGCGAACTCCCGACGCCGTCCGCGCCTTTCAGGCGTTATTCATGGCTCACGACATCGAGCGTCAGTATCTGGCGGTGGTCGAGGGCCACGTCGGCAAGTCCACGGGGACGATCAACATGGCCCTGGTCACCGACCGGGGCGATCTTCGGCGAGGCGTGGCCCGATCGCCGGGCGAAGGCAAGCACGCGGTCACGCACTTCCGCGTGCTCGAACATTTCGGCCCGGTTGCGACGTTGGTCGCGTGCTGGCTAGAGACGGGTCGCACGCATCAGATCCGCATCCACCTTGCGGAGACCGGTCATCCTGTCCTTGGAGATCCCGTCTATCGGCCCAAGAACTTCCCCCGTTGCAAGGCGAAGTTTCACCGCCAAGCTCTTCACGCGCAGACGCTGGGCTTCCGTCATCCATTCACCGGCGACGAGGTCCGCGTCGAGTCGCAAGTCCCGCCCGACCTTGATGCCCTGATCGTGGATTTGCGGAATCGGTATGGGTTGCCGAATTCGGGGGGGTGATCAGCGGGGTTTGAAAGCGTCGGGGCAGAGAAACTCGATCTCAACGCCGTGCTTTTCGAGCGCTGACTGGTGGGGCTGCCATCGAGTGTCTGTCGCCTGAAGAATTTTCGGACTTCTGCTACTTGTGAGGGCCACAGCGATGAAAACGCGATCCGACCGATCAAACCTTACAAGATCGGGGTCGTCGGGAAACTCGTGTAAATCGTATTCATCAGTAGCACGCTGGTTGATGACGACACGTTCACAGAGATTTTCATTAGCTTGGTTGTTGAATGCCCATTTAAAGAACCGATCTCCCATACTTGGCTGACCTGAGAAGCAGGCGTACCTCCTGTACTGATCGAAAATTCGCATCTTATCATCGAGACAAAGAAACCCATTTTGTTCGATTTCAAGCAATGCTTTTACACATGTAATGACGCACTTAGGTGAGCCTGGGTGTATTCTGCGGTTGTTCGCGACGACCAAGAGGTTCGTATCAACGACCACAGATTTCAATGCCCCGCCTCCTTCTGCCGGATAATCCGTTCCATAGCTGCGATGGTCATCGCCGCCATCTCGCCCACCTCATCACCGAAGAAGTCTTTGGGCCAGTTCTTGATATTACCGTACGGATCGACGTCAAGGGGGAGAAGCTTTGACTGATCTTTCTCGTATTCGCAGAAATAGAGAGCGACATTATCCTTCGTGATCTTTTCCTCGGCGATCCGTCGTTGCAATCGACGCAACAAGTGCTCACTATGGCTTTCGAGAATGATCTGGATACCACGGGTTTGCATTGCGTCGATGAAGACGTCGGCAAGTCTAGCCTGCGCTGAGGGATGGAGATGGATTTCGGGTTGTTCGAAGATCAGAATCGAACCCTTGGGAACGTAATAACAAAGCACGATCACCGGTAAAATTTGAGAGATGCCGAAGCCGACATCGGTGATCGGGACGGGTGAGGAGGCGGACGTCTTTTGGAGCAGAACTTGTACGAACTTATCGTCCGGTCCCGAAGAACTGAGCCCGAATGCCTCAACCAACTTTAACTCTTGAAGCCAGTGAACAATGAGTTTCTCCAACCGCCGGTGCTCAAACTTCGTTTCTTGGGCGAATGGGGAGGCGATGATAGCATCTACGACTTTCTCACCTCGACGACCAACATCGCTTGGGCGAGCCCTACCTGATTGATAAACCCTTTTTGGATAATCTCTCAACGGACCGAGATAACGGATACTGGAAAAGAGCCTTTCATACTGTCGTTCAAAATTTGAAACTACGTCTCCGATAAGAGGCCCGCTCCTGTACCCGTCAGGGAATCTATAGTATTTGGTGGTATCACGGAAATCGTAATCACCCTCCATATCCGCATCTAACAAATGCCTATCCCCATCAAAAACGTTCAATTTACAATGATTTTGCCCAACTCGATCCCAAGTAGCATTCAACTGGTTTGATTGGTATCCGAACGATAAAAGCTCCGGCGATTTAGCCGCTTTCAGGGTCGTGGTAAATGAATAGGGACTTGAATCGAGGGGCCTTGCCAGTGTCGGGTCGATCATTTTCCAAGAAATGGACCAACCGAATTGATCGGCACTCTCCGAAGCGTTTCTGTAAACGATATCACTTATTGAACCAAATTCGACAAGGCTATTCTCATCACCAAGATCAATTAACAGCCCTCGATCCGAGGACTCGACCGTCTGCTTCTGCAACAGCAACCACTGAAGAATACTCGTCTTCCCCGAGCTATTCGTCCCGAACAGCCCCGTGATCGGCGCGAACCGCATTTTCTCAATCTTTTTCCACGACTTGAAATTCTCAAGTGAAATTTCGTTGATCATGGCTTCGGCTTCTCCTCGGTCACTTTCTCCTCATCCTTCGGCTTCTCGAACACGATGATGTGTTGCCAGGGAAGGAACTCCAAGCAGTCCTTGAAGGTGAACCCCATCGGCTCAACTTCGAGCCTGGCTTGCTTCAGCGTCATCTTGTGCTCGGGCTTGATGGGGACCTCGGGGTCTTCACCTCGGAACTCGATCAGGACCAGACGGCCGCCGGGTTTGAGGGCTTTGCGGACGCCTTTCAAGGTGGTTTCGGGGTCGGAGCTTTCATGGTAGACGTCGACCATGATCACCAGATCAACCTTGCCGTCGGGGAGCTTCGTGTCCTTGACTGTGCAGAGGAGCGGCTTGATGTTCTTGACACCCGCGGCGCTCGCGTTTTCGCGGAGCATCGCGATCATCTCGGGCTGCAAGTCAGTCGCGAGCACCGTGCCCGTTTCGCCCACGCGCTTGGAGAGACGCAGGCTCGTGTAGCCGACTCCCGCGCCGACATCGGCCACGGTCGCGCCGATGGGGATCTTGAGGGCATCAAGCATCGCCTCGGGCTGTTCCTCTTGCTCGCGCGTATCTCGCAAGAGCCAATCCGCGCCGCTGAATGACATGACTTCGGCGATCTGTCGGCCTTTGTAAAAACCGGGCGCGCCGCGACGAGCGCGCGAAGGCTTGGCCTTGGCCTTCGCGGTTTTCTTGGCGGGGGCGGTCGGGGCCTTGGTTTCTTGCGCGATCAGCGGGCCGACGCCCGAGAACCAGAGAATCAACGTCGCGGTGATGATCCCAAATCGGATGCGCGGCATGAAAGGCTCCATTCCATTACTCGAATCCACCGGGAGTCAGACAAAAAACAATCCGAGGCTCTCAGTCGGCGTAGGCGTATCGAAGGATGCAATAGAGTGCCTGAACACCGTCTTTCCAGCCGATCTTCTTGCCTTCTTTGTAGTCTCTGCCGTCGTAGCTGACGGGAATTTCGTAGATCCGGCACCGCCGCGCGGGGCGGCCCTGAAGTGCGGGGACGTGAAACCGCGCGACCTTGGCCGTCACCTCGGGTTCGAACCCGAACCGATTGCTCTTGAGCGTGATCCCCTGGATCACTTCGCGTCGAAAAACCTTGTAACAGACCTCCATGTCGGTCAGGTTTAAATCGGTGAAAAAGTTTGAAAGCAAGGTCAGAAAATTGTTTGCGAGCGAGTGCCAGAAGTGGAGAACCCGATGGGTCTCTCCGATGAATCGCGAGCCAAAGACGACGTCGGCCTTGCCTTCGAGAATCGGCTGGATCAATTGGGGATATTGGGACGGGTCGTACTCAAGGTCGGCATCCTGAACGATGACGATTTCCCCGATGGCGTGCTGGAAACCGGTTCGGAGCGCGGCTCCTTTGCCCTGGTTCACGTCGTGGAAGACGATGGTCAGGTCGGGCTCGTCACGCTGGAGTTGCTTGAGAAGGTCGGTCGTCCCGTCTTTTGAACAATCGTCGACGAGGATGATTTGTTTGTTGATGGGGACTTCGCGCACCTGGCGGAGAATCGCGTGAATCGTGTTTCGTTCGTTGTAGACGGGGATCACAACCGAAAGCGTCAGGTCGCTCGGAATCCTGTAAATGCCCAGGCGTCGACAGACGGGTTCGCCGAGCAGCCGGAGAAGTTCTTCTCGACGCGCCGCGTCATCATTGGGGAGCGCCCCACTGTTCTGACCGCTGGAAGGGTAAAGCAAAGGCTCGCGGCTGGGTTCCATTATGCCAACACCCCTGAAAATTCGAGATCGTCGAATAAGGACGGGGAGGTACGTCGGAGAAATGCGGAGAATCCGAATTCCCCTTAAACTTCCATTTCGTAAAGCCTTGAATCCATCATATGCCAAGCTTCGTCCAAGACGGAAGCACCTTGCCTTTGCGGACAGACCGACTGGGGCTCGGAGTGTTATGACGGCAAAAAAAAGCGGTCCGCCAAAGTGTCGCGACACCTCGGCGGACCGTTGGGCCGTGGCGGCCCTTTTTTTTGAAGACCCGCGAAGAGCGAGCCTAAAGTCACTTGATCACACCGACCGCAATGGTCAAGATTTTAGGGGTTCGGAGCGACCGGGACCGTTGCAGGCGCGACGGGAGCGGGTGCCGGCGGGATGGCGGTTTCGGGGGCCGGAACCGGCAACGCCGCAGGAGCGGGCGGCGGCGGGGTAACGGTTTCGGGGGCTGGAGCCGGGGCCGGCTCGGCAACAGGAGGCGCGGGGGCGGCGGCAGGTGCCGGGGCGGTGGGCGCAGGTGCCGCCATCGCAGTCGGGGCGGCCTGACCTGCGGCGTAGGTTTGGCCACTTGAATAGCTCTGCGACGTTCCGTTCATCACGGGGGTGTAGCTGCCGTAAACGGCGGGAGAGCCGTAACCCGTCGTGTAACAGCTACTGTAGCCACTGCTGTAGCAGGCGCTGTAGTTGGTCTCAACGGTCTCGCAGGCGCTGCAAGTCGCTGCGCGGCGCTTCCCGCAGAGGCGAGAGAATAGGCCGCCGCCGCGGTGCTTGTGGCCCATTCCGTGACCCGACGAGTAGCATGAGCCGCCGCCGTAGCAACCGCTGTAACAAGATTCAACAGCAACCGACTCTGTACCGAAGCAACCGCTGTAACCCGTGCCGTAGCAAGAGCTATAGCACGACGGCGCGACGTAAGAGCTTTGATAAGACGCGACGACCGGGGCGCTCGCATAGCAACCGCCGCCGTAGCAGGACGAATAGCAACTCTCATAACTGGCCGCGACGGGTGTCGGGGCACAGCCCTTGTGATGGCAGCCCAGACCGCTGAGCGCCAACATCATCACGATCGTGCCTTGCATGTGCGGAAACCTCCAGGTGCGAATCGAAAGCTGTCCGAAATCACTACGGATGCACTGTCAACCGACGCAATCACCATCCTCAAATCCGGGCTGTCGACAGACCTTACCAAAACGATACCGCCGCGATTGACGACCCCCCGGCAATCGCTCTAGCCTGCCCAGCCACCGAAGTGGCCTGAATCGGTATTATCTACTCAGATACCGCAAATTTTAGACGCTGATCCACTCAAACGCAACCGTGTTTTGTGAATTTGGCGGAAACAGGCGGCTTTGGGTAAAATGAGGCGG
>JAYVYS010000287.1:0-3611 GCA_043784005.1 Isosphaeraceae bacterium | reverse complement strand
CGCGAGGTGCTTCGCGTTTTTCTCGAAAGAATTAGGGGAGGATGAACTCGGGTCACGTCCCGGGTAGCAGTAACCCGCCCCACCATTGCCCCTCTTCGGCGATGCAATAAACTCAACTCCCGCAAATCATCGTGGGCGGTCACCCTTAAAAAAAACAAGCCTGATCATCGATTGATGATCAGACCCGGTAGGCTGTTAGCGACCCAACTCGATCGCGTTATTGTCAAGGAATCGGGTTGGGATTCAGAGTGATCGCCGGTTCGCGGTCGACGACTTTATCGATCAGGCCGTAATCTCGGGCCTCTTCGGGAGACATGAACCGGTCGCGATCGGTATCGTCCTTGAGCTTTTCCAGGCTCTGACCGGTGTGTCTCTGGTAGATCCCGTTGAGCTGCTTTTTCATTCGGATGAACTCCTCGGCATGGATCGCGATATCGGTCGCGGTCCCTTCCATCCCGGCAAGGGGCTGGTGGATCATGATCCTGCCATGAGGAAGTGCGAATCGCTTGCCCTTCGCACCCGCCGCCAGGAGGAGCGAGCCCATGCTCGCGCACTGACCTAGGCAATAGGTGGCGACGTCGCAAGAGACCCACTGCATGGTGTCGTAGATCGCCATGCCGGCGGTCACGGAACCGCCGGGGCTGTTAATGTAAAGATGGATGTCGGCCTTGGCATCCTGGTGGGCGAGAACAAGCATCTGAGCGACGATCAGATTCGAGACGTTGTCGTCGATTGCCGTTCCCAGGATGATGATGCGGTCCTGAAGCAGGCGTGAATAGATGTCCATCGCCCGCTCTTCACGGCCGTTCCGTTCGATCACGATCGGGATCAGAGGCATGGAATGGTCCCTTAACAGACAAAGAGCGCGCATCTTGCGATGAATTTCGGTCCTGTCCCTCGCGATCAAGACTCTGTCGGGGCACCCGGCGGTTTGCCATCGGTCGTCGGGATGTGACCGACAACTTCGTCGACGAGCCCATATTCCTTCGCTTGCAAAGCCGACAAATAGCGGTCGCGCTCGGTATCCTTGGCAACCCGTTCGATCGGTTGCCCCGTATGCTTGGCAATGATCTCGTTGATCACATGCCGGCTTTTGATGATCTCCTCTGCCTGGATCTCGATATCCGAGACCTGACCTCCCACCTGGCCGTAGGGCTGGTGGATCATCACCTTTGAGTGGGGCAGACAGAACCGCCGGCCCTTGGTACCACCGGCGAGTAGAACCGCCGCGCCCGAGGCCGCCATCCCGATGCAGTAAGTCGCCACGGCACAGTCGATGAACTGCATCGTGTCGTAAATGGCCAGCGTGCTGCTCACGCTTCCGCCGGGGCTATTGATGTAGAAGCTGATTCCTTGCGAACGGTTCTCGTACTGAAGGAAAAGGAACTTCATCACGGCGTTGTTGGCCACGCCGTCGTTAATCACGCCTTCAAGAAAGATGATCCGGTTTTCAAGAAGCAAATCGCCCAGAGTCATCTGGCGTTGCCGGGCGTAGTCCTTGTAGCGCTGAATCCTGGGTTCGGCCAGGGGGTGCTCGGCGAACATGGTGATGATCCTTAGAGGTCGACGACGCAGCCTTGAATCGCCTCATGGCGATGGGCCGGGCCATGGCGGATTACGACGACAAATCTCAATCGTAAACGGAGGTTTCGTTCGCGGAAAGCCCGCGACCACGTCGAAAAACGACGAGTGACTCTTTTCTGATCCCTGCGCTCAGGATGGCTCGTCAGTCGAAGCAGCGGTTGCCTCTGAGGTGCTTTCCTCGGTTTTTTCTTCCGCTTCCTCGGAGGCCACTCCCGCGCTCTGGTCGAGCGTTTCGATCTGATCCTTCTCAACCAGGGGAACTTCCTCGAACGTCACGAATTGGAGAATTCTGTCGAGCGTCTTTCGCTCAAGGATTTGCGAAGCGATCGCCTCGGTCAAGCCTTCCTTTTCCACTCGCGACCGGACGCGTCGAACGGAGTCGTCGGAACGAACCGCCATCGCTTCGATTTCTTCCTCAATGTCTTCATCTTCAACTTTGATATCCTCGGCGTCGGCAATCTTGGCGAGGATGAAGAACTCTTTGAGGCCCTGAAGCGTCGACTCGTGGGCGTTGCCACGAATCTCCGCCTCGCGGGCGCGGATGTTCTCTTCGGTAAGGCCTTCTTGGCGGAGGTCCATGACCAGCCGGCGGAGGGTGCTCTTCTCTTGACGGCTCACGAGGTCCGAAGGAAGCTCAAACGGTGTGTTTGAAATCAAGGTGTTGAGAACATCTTGACGGATAGCCTGACGTTGAGCGGCGGCGTTTCGACGTACGAGGATATCGCGAATCGCCTCACGAAGTTCGTCACTGTTATCAAAGCCGATCGACTTCAAGAATGCGGTATCCACCTCAGGGAGGCGAAGTTGCTTGAGATCCTTGACGTCGAAGGTCACGCCGATCGTCTGGCCCCGCAATGACGGATCGGGCGAGCTCGAACCGATCTTGGCCGTAGTCTCACGAGTATCGCCCGGCAACACTCCGACGAGCGCCGCTCCGACATCCGGCACCGAACCGTCCTGAAACCGGAGTTCAGGTTGGAGCCGAAACTGGATTTCTTTGACCTCGTTGAGCGTGAGCCCTTCGCGCTGAAACCGAATATCCGCCGTCACAAAATCGCCAAGCTCCGCGCCTCCCTCAAGCTTCGGCACGATCTGAGCGTAACGCTCTAAGAAGAGCTTGATCTGGTTTGAGACATCCTCTTCGGTAATGGTCCGGACCGGCCGCTTGACGTTGAGAGACTTGTAGTCAGGCAATGAGAAATCGGGACGGACTTCCAGATCCATCTCAAACAGCATCGGACCCTCATCGGGTAGCTCGATCGCCTCGATGTCAAGATTCGGCTGGGTGATTGGATTGAGTGCGTAATCCTCGTCGAGCTGTTCCAAGGCGGCTAGGAGCAAGGATGACTTCACTTGCTCGGCAACCTGCTTGCGGAAACGCTTTTCAACGAGTTGTCGCGGAGCGCGACCCGGACGAAACCCGGGCACCGAGGCTTCCTTTTTCAAAGTTCCGAGCGATTCGTCGAATTGACGCTCGATCTCGGCCCTCGCGACTCCAACTTTGATATGTTTCTTGCAAGGGCCGACGTCACTGATTTGAACGTCGAGGTCGAGTTTTCGCTTGGGGGGCGAATCACTCTCGGCACCGTCGGGGAGTTCAACGGTGCTAATGGGGGTTTCGAGGTCGTGTTCGCCGGTGCTCATCAATCAGGGCCTTCCTCTAGACAACATCGGGCTAGGATGGCATCGACGCCATCACGCACCCGACGCGCACGAGCGTTGGCCGCCAATCCTAGGATGGCAAAACGAAGAGCGGGAGATGGGATTTGAACCCACGACAACCACGTTGGCAACGTGGCGCTCTACCACTGAGCTACTCCCGCGGTTGCAAAATCGTATCGGCGAAATTTCGATGACTGGAATGCTCAGTCTGACGTCATTTCACGACACAAGGGCAAGTATAGAGTCCTTTGCGGAGAATTCAAGAGGGTTCCCGATCGACCGGACGCCTTGAATTATACTTATGTGTTGAAAAAGACGAGTCCATCGAGCTTTGAAAGCACGGAGTTTTCAGGATCGTGGGGGGG
>JAYVYS010000286.1:0-6279 GCA_043784005.1 Isosphaeraceae bacterium | reverse complement strand
ATCCAACAACTGCTCAATCGGATGGCCCCGAAGAGTGAGTACGCACCGTTCAGATATCGGGTTGCGTCAACATAAGGCTTTTCGGATAGCCTCTGAGTGGTTTCCAGGGCGGGTCGTACCTGGTCTGGATAGTGCAGGGGAACGTGAGTTTTAAGGTGAAGAACAACAATAGCGCCAATGTCGTGGTCAGTGGCTTATTCTTCGACCCTTCCGCCTGATCGTGCGGGGGAGTCGGAAGAGCATCCGTTCGCGTCTGTCATTCCAGCGAGCGGACGTGAGAACAATTACTGGAAATGAACTCGATAAGCAAAGTCCTGCTAGTCCCGCTCGCGTCATGATCCTCCATAAACGCCCGCCCATTGTGGCGCTGCAATCCCACATTTCCGGTCCGCGAGCGAGATTGTCATCCGACTGTTGTTGGGAAAATTGTGCTTTTTTTACACTGCAGTCGTCACGCTCGGCCGGGCGCGAATCTATATGCTTTTTAGCGAGCCTCGCGCCTTTGTCGGAGTCGGTCTCGATCAAGGATGAGGAGCGTCGGCAGCCGGCGCAGATTCCCTTGCGCCGCCGTAATTTCCAATGATCTCGTCGACTTTTTGTTTGGCCGCGTCGGCGCCATCCATCACACCCTGAACAAAAGCGTTGTTCTTTGGAACCGACATGGCGACAAGCGTCGTGGGGAAGACGACTCCGTAAGAAATCGTGTAGCACGTCGTATAAACAAACCGCGCGAGGAAGTGGCTTGCGGTGGGCAACGCGGCTGAGGCGGCGTCGAGCGCGGTGGCGACGCCCTGCTTGGCCGTAACGAGACCGGCTTGGATGGCGTCGGCGACGGCATCTAGGTTTTCTTGAGTTGTCTGAGTCGTCGTCTCGCTCATCTTATGAGTCCCTAATAAAATGTCTCGGTTCAATGGTCCAGAATGCCCTGTGATATTCTGGTGGCATTATTCGACGGCAGCTCTCAGGCCAAACGGCGGAGCCGAAAGTTGCCGAATGTCTTCAGTATCCAACGAACGTATGAATAGTATGGGTTGCTCAGGTAAAAGCCCGTCGCCAAAAGCGCCATCAAGAGCAATGTGAATGCCAGCGAGCCGAACGTTCCGTAAATCAATCCGAACGACAAGGCAGACGCGATGAAGTTCATTTGGAGCCTCCTAAAGAGTGTTTCTGTTGGAGAAAAGCGCACACCTCATCAAGGTAGAAACATTATCACGCATTTGACGGATAGCGAGATTGTAGATCGCTCAAGAATCTCTTCATCTGTCGGACCCCTTGACGGTGCAGGCTCGGAAATCGACGCTCAAACGCGACCTCGATCCGCATGAAAAGCTTGGGCCAAAGCACAACCCCCGCCATGATCAAGAACGGTGAACCGATGGGACCAGGAAGGAGCACTCCCCCCACCCCCGCCGCGAGAAGCAAGACTCCGACTTCCTTCGGCAATGTCTTAACCCGCTCCCGATCGTCGATCGACGCGGCCATGTCTACCTCGGCTTTTCCTTCCTGATCTTTTAGTTCGGCGTCCACGCGACTCTCCCGGGAGGGTATCAAGCAACGAAAGGCAGCACGAGATATGACTTCAACGACCTGATCGAAGCGGATATCGCCGCTCCAGATCATCCAAAAACCGGCCGAGTTGCTTCATGCTCTTGTGATGGATTTTAGGAAATCGAGTTTCGAACCAGGTCTCGATCTTGCCAAACCGTCCGGGCCAGAGCACCAATCCGCCCGCTACGATCGCCGGAGTCCCGACCATACCGGGGAGAACGAATCCAAGGCATCCTACCGAGAACAAGAGCACGGCGATCTCGGGTGGAAGATCGCGGATCCTTTTGAGAACCTCCTCGTCGGTGGGAGCTACCCGGTCAAGCGTTAGATCTGCCTCCAGAGATTCAGGATCTCTCAACTCGGGATCGAGCAGAGGTTGGTCCCATAAAGGGTTCATGGGCGCATCAGTCTTCCGGGGATTCTTCTCAAGCAGTTTGATCGAGACCATTGGTCACTCCCCGAGAAATCTCAAAAAGGGGAAGTTGCCAACCGGTGGCCAACCGATCGGACCGGTGTAGGTTTCTTCTCGCGCGATTGATGTTTCCGAATGTGCCCAGGTTGCTGACGACCACGGCCGTCAGGCTAGTGAAACCGAGGAAGAAAGCACCCACTACACAGGCGAGGTTTGGGATCAGGGTATTTATCCTCGCATCACTTGCCTTAACGTCTCGAGATGTGGCGATCCCAATGAGTTCGGACAGTTGTGATGAGTGCGGTTCGGAGATGAGCACGGGAGCCGAACAGTTCTCAAATTGCCCGTCGGTTACAATTGCAATCCCCACATATGCAGCTTCGATCGCCGCGGAGTGACGGCGTGAGTCTCCGACGAAAGCAAACCTGATGCCGCGATCACTTAATGTTTTGAACAAGCGGACAAATTCTTTATCAGAGAAATCCACAAGTTGCTCTCCGGCCAACAGGCCGTCGGGCGAGGCCTTGGTTTGTCCAAGGGATTGGACAACCTGAAATCGGCCCAAGGCTCGAAGCTCGTCGATTGTGGCAGACTGTTCGGCAACGGTTTCGGTTCGGAAGTGCATGGTGCCGACGTGCTTGTCGTCCACAAGGATCACGATCGACCCTTCCTCGGGCCGTGCATCGACCTCAAGCAGACGAATGCGATGATTGCCGGAACTCGCCACAACTCCTCGGTTCCATTCGGTGGGTAGGACGTCGAGGAGTGCGATGGATCGCTCTCGGCAGGCTCTCGTGAGCGCGAGGCCACGCTCGCCCGGGAGGAATCGGCCGAGACTTCCGCCAAGGCGGAGCAATTCATCGGGTTTGAGCGACTGGCTTTCGACGCCGACAAGCCGGACCCGCCTTGTTTGATCCGAGGCGACATCCGCTAAGATCATCAAGTCGACATGACTGAGACGTTCGAGCGCCAGAGGGTCGCGTACAACAATCCCGAGTTGTAAGCAGCGGGCTATATCTCCCAAGTCGTCGAGCGAGTTACAGACCGAGGGTCCGGTCGAATAATCGGGGCGGAGGACGGCGAGAGCCGTGCCAAGTCCACCGAACATCAGTCCGACGCCCGCGGTAGCAAGAGTTGGACCGATCGCTCGGAGGGCGAGTTCATGTCGTTTCTCGGAAGCGGGGGGTTCGAATCTGGACTTTGGTGCCGTCGCTTCAAGGAAAGCGCGGGTGATGGCGGCAACTCGCGTCTTCTCTCCAAGCAGTCTCGCGTTAATGTCGAGTCGACCAAACAGGACCGTTGATCCGGCAAAAACCTTGTCGCCTACACGTTTTCGCGCGACACCATCGAGTCCGCGTACGCCACGTTCGTCGATCACACCCTCACCGCTTACAACGCATCCATCGGCCGAGATCATCTCCCCCGCACGAACTTGGAGCCGATCACCGCGACGAACGTGTTCGAGCGGAACCTGCCATTCTTCGCCGGATTCCAAGGTGAGACGAACATGCGTCGGAAGCCTCGCGAAAATTTCGAGCATCATTTGCCGCTCGGCGGACATTTCATCTTGATGTCGTTTTCGCCAGTAACGCAACATCCAGCCCATCACGGCGGAGGCAAGGAATTGACCCGTCGCGAGCGTCCCCAGGATGATCGTCGAATAAAGCACGGGGAGCCCGAGATTCTTGTGGCGAATCTGGGATGAGGCGTCGCGCAAGGTTTTCAGGTTGGTTCCAAGTAGCAACAATGTGCTAAGTGGAATGAGCGCCGGTACCGCGAGATCGGTCAAGGCGGAAACGCCCAGCGTCATGTTGGCCATCCCGAATCGGATGGGTGCGGAGGCAGGGACGACAGCCGACAAGACTGGGGGGGGAACGAGCGCCGTCTCCGCGAACTTGACGATCGTCTCCAGATCGACTCGATGCGGGCGATACGAAATTAACAGACTGTTCGTCCATGATTCGATACAGGTGTCGCTAACACCGGGAAGTCGCTCTAAGATTTTTTCAACCCGTCGGGCGACCACATGTGCACGTCCAATGGCGCAGTGCCGAAGGCGGACACGCCCCGAGTGACCGGTGATCACCTGCCAGGTCGTCAAGCTTTTTCCGATTCGTGAAATCGTCACGTGATGACTTTGTCGCAGGGTCGGCAAGGCGACCTCCGGGATCTCTGATGCTTTGCCTCTCATGGCCCGCGCCACGCCTTCGAATCCGTCGCGCGATGCAGACGTCAGACGAATCGTGGCTGTGTTCGGCAACGAATCGATGGTCACCGAGGCTACCGCGTCTACGCTGAACACGCGTCGTAAGAACACGTCCCGCGCGGCCTGATCCTCCGGTCCAAAAACGCCTGCGACGCAAATACGGATCGACTTCGCGAGTCGATCAATAACGACCAAAGGCTTGGAATCCGGGATATTAGGTGCGGCCGAAGACATTTTCATCCGCCTCAAACGATCAGATCACCGTTCCCGGACTATACGGCTTCAGTTCACCCCGCGCGACCATCGCTTCGAGGCTCGCGGCAACCTTGCTATCGTTCTTGTCGAAGACGTTGAAGACCTGACGAAGCTGTGAGCGACGGTGTTCGACCTCGTAGCCGAAATACACCAGCGCGAGCAAACCCGCGATGGTTGGAAGGATCGGAATTTCCTCAGCGTTGAACATGCGTGAATTCCTTATCAAATGTAAGTTTTCATTTTCCGGGTCATAGCAATTCTAGACTTGCTTCTCGGAAAATCTTGACCATCCCGTCCATTCCTTCGCGGTGAAGTTCCTTGCGAATCTCGCTTTCGAGATGGATGGCCCTGCGATTCATTGCTACGAAACGGATAAACTCCTGGAGGCGCGAAAGGGCTTGCTCCGGGTTTTTAATCAAGCCGAGGTTGAGTCGAAATCCTCGATATCGTGAGGACTGGTGCTCTTTGGAGACAAACAGGTCGTAAACCACGATGATCGGGTCGTGACCGATGGCCTCGGGAGCGTTTCTTAAGACTTCGATTGACTGCTGCTCTGTGAGAATATAGAGGGAGTCTTGAAGGTTGTGTTCGTAAAGCGTTTTGAGGCGTGCTCGAACCACGTTCGAGACGTCATTGTTCCAGCCCGAGTCGATCAAGAAGAGATCGAATCGCTTTGCAGTCGGGTCGGGGGGTTCCTCCGCGAAGCGGCTTCGAAGGCTGTGATGCGACTTTTCCGAGGGTGGTTCGTGGCTCACGTGGTGGCTCGCCGCGTTTCGGAAGATTCTGGTTCAACAATCCCGGTACGATCGGAAAACGGATTATAACCGCAGATCGTCGGCAACCGAACGGATCAAGGTGACAACTCGTCGGCGATTGGTCTCGGTCGCTAATAATCGCGCCGCGAATGAGAGTTCGGCGTCAACCACCATTTTATCATGGACGAAATGGATCAGAAAACTGACCCATTTCGATCCGATCGTGATCGAAGATCGGTTCTGGTTCCAGGCAAACTCCATGGGGATCGGGATCTCGCCCCGGCGACGGTGAAACTCGGCTTCGATATGCTGACGAATTTGATCGTCGAGTTCCCGAGTTAACGGGCGTTCATACAGCCGCTCTTTCGAACCCATGGGCGGGCCTCTGATTTACGAGGGGGCGACTCTCCATCGCGAGTCGAAGTTCCATCTGATGACGACGTTCGGCCTCGATCTGCGAGACCTTGCGAAGCGGCAGCAAGCCGTTGCCCAACGCGGCGAGGGCCGCGACGTTGTTTGTCAGGACGGACGCCATGATCCCGAATCCCATCGTGAACACGCCCACAATACAGGCGATGTTGGGCGCGAGAATCAAGTTCCAGCTTCGCTTCACATTGCGTTCCATGTCGCAGGCGATGTCTCGCAGTTCACAGAGCTTTCCAAGGCCTTCTTCCAGGAAAACAATGTGGGCCGTGTCGGTCGCGATCGTCGACGCACCTCGGAGAGAGATTGAGACATTTGCCTTTTTCAGAGCGATGGAGTCGTTGATCCCGTCGCCCACAAAGCAGACTTTGCGGCCTTCCTTTTGAAGTTTCTCGACATAATCCGCCTTATCCGCCGGCAAGACCTGTGCAAAATAGCGATCCATCCCCAGTTCTTTGGCGAGCTTGCGGGTAGGAGCGTCGTGGTCGCCTGAGATGATCGCAAGGTGCTTGATGCCTCGTGCGCGAAGACCCGCGACGATCTCCTTGACCTCGGGCCGAACGGCGGCTTGAAGTTCGATCGCGCCACCGAGCCGGTCGTCGACGGCTACCATCACCATTGTGTACCCTTCGCAATGCGCCTCATCAAGGGCCAGGCGAGCATCGTCCGGAATTGCGAAG
>JAYVYS010000285.1:0-11281 GCA_043784005.1 Isosphaeraceae bacterium | reverse complement strand
ACCCGGAGCGGTCGGTGAAAGCCGATGAGGTACGTTAATCCGTTGGTCGTGGGTTCGAGCCCCACCCCGGTCATTTTCCTGTCGATCCTGTCCCGTTGGAATGGAGCGTCTAAGGGAATGGATTCCCTGGACAAAGTCACGTCAACCTTTCTTGCGTTTCCCCCCCTTGCCCTGTTTCGGGGTGGTTGGGAAAGAGATCACACTTTCGAGCAATTCCGCGAGGCGCTTCGCCGCCTCGCCGGGGTGTTTTGAGAGTTCGGCCATTTCGGCGAAACTGAGTTGAGGGTCTGGAAACGGAAGTCGTCCCTCGGCTTGCTCGGCGGTTGAGGTCAGCAGATAGGACTTGTCCTTGTGCTGAATCTTCACGCCGCAGCGGTTGAGCAATTCGAGTTCGCGATAAAACGTACGGAGCCCGATGCCGAGTTCCGAGAGGACCGAGTCACGGTTGCGCGGGCACTCGTTGAGGAATCCGACCAGGTGGTGGAGCCGCGCGGCCCGCGCAAGTGTGATATGCACCGCGGGACGTCGACGGCTGCTGACGGAGCGTTTCATGGCGGTCGTTCTTTCCCCCCTGGTCTCGGCTCGGCGACCCTCGCATCCATTCCTGTGGAGAAGAAAATCGCTCCCCGAACGTTTCCTCGATCGGTTCAACCTTCGAACCCCGGCGGTTCCCCCAAGGGCTTTGAGGGGGTACCGATTTTGCAAATCTTGACGATTTTGACGATTAACTCATGTGGTTGGAAGAAGCTGCCGATTATCAAGAATGGTCCGTCGAAATGCCAGGGCACGGGGGAACTCGAAGCGGACGCTTCGGGAACGCCACGCCTCGGCGGGCTCAACGGCTCTGGTCTTGGTTCGGAGTGAAATGACTTCGGCCCTGGTGTTTCCCGACCGAGACGCGGGTCCGGCGGGCGGGTCTGCCCCCCACGCGCTTTGGGAGTCTGGTCTATGTCGACGCGGAAAAATTCTCCCCGGACACGGGCGTTCCGGCCCGAGTCGAACGACCTCGAGAGCCGTCAACTGCTCTCCGCTTTGGTGTCGGGTACCGACTCAAAGGGGGATAGTTGGACCCTTCAACTGATCGGCCCCGGCCAGATGTCGGTCGTCAAGCAGAACGATGCCACCGGCAACCCCGCGTCGCTCACCTCGGCAACCGACATCAAAACGATCACGATCGGCGGGACCGTTCCCACCCAGAGCCGGCTCGTCGGCAAGGTGACCAAGGTCGGTACCAACAGCGATGGCCGCGTCTTTTTCAATAACCTGATTCAGCTCCCCTCCCGCTCCGAATCTCTCGGGTCGGCGGGTCTCGGCATTCTCTCGATCGACATGCCGAACTTCTGGCTCGGCCGCACAACACCGACCGGCTCGACCACCCCGACCGAGCCGAGCATCGCGTTGCCCGACGGCACCGATACGCTTCGCTTCGGAGGTGTCGACGCCACGCACAATCTCCCGACACCGATCGCGACGACCTCGAGCGATACGATCTTTGTCACGATGGGCCTGCCCACCTACGGCGGGACGAGAATCGTTATCGACAAGTCGATCACCGGCAGTGAGCAAGCCCCGGCGTCTTCCGCGACGACTCAGCCCACGACGGTTCAGCACGGTGTCGACTTCGTGGTCTCCGGGCGTCTCACCCTGTTCCAGGCCAACCAGATCGTGGGAGACGCCACTCACGCCCCGGGCCAGTTCGGCAACCTCGATCCCAAGGCCGCTGGCAGTGGCGGAACCACGGTGTTTTCGGGTGTCGCCGGAACAGGCCCGTACTTCGTGAACGGAGCCACGTTCAAGGGCCAGGTCACGGGTCAAATCGGCAATCTCCGCGTCGGTGGTAATGCGACCAACCTCACGGCGATCGTTAGCGACGCCACCGGCGGCGGAAACGATCGGATCAGCAATTTCTCCATTGGCGGTGAGACCAACAACGTCCTCGTTCTCGCCCCCAACGGCCTTCGTAACGCGGTGTTTGGCAAAGGGTTGGACAATACCGAGATCTACACCCATGTCATAAACACACTCACCGCCAATCGCGATGCCACCAACTCCAATGTCTATGTCGACCGTCAGCTCAGCAGGGCCACGATCGGCGGCAACGTCACGAACACGAAAATTCTCACGGGTGTCGTGCAGAGTTTCACGACGATCTATCAGAGCGTCTCCGGGCAAAGCACAAGCGTGTTCTCAAGCGGAACACCGAGCGCGCCGGCGACACCTGTCGCGGCTCAGCCGGGCGGCGGCATGACGATCCATGTGGCGGGAGACGTGATCAATTCGGTCTTCGCGGCATCCTATGAGCCGTTCAACGGCGTCTACGGCGACCCGAACGCACTTGCACTGACTGACGGTACGATTCGCGGGAAAATCGAAGGGAACATCAACAACGCGACGGAGACACCGGCCAAGCCGCTACTGGCCTTCTACGCCAAGAACGTCTATCCACTCAGCGGGCCAGTCGTTCCGCCAAACGTCCCCGAAGCACCCTACACCGGGAAGCAACCGCATACGTTCCTTCCGGGTATCCACCACCTCGCAACCGCAAGCACGATCAAGGCGGCAAACATCGTCCATGTGGCGACGCCCGCGAAGACCATCGTCGCCACGACCCTCAAGCAACCGATCAAGACCCACACGACAGCGAAAAAATAAGGATCGAATGAGAATTCGAAGCGGGGCCGGGACGTTCCCATCGGACGTCCCGGTTCGCTTTCGAAAACATTCTCAGACGCCAGACTTGATCGCTGTGGCGGCGATGTCGCGACGATACCAGCCACCGGTGAACCGGATCGATCGGGCTGCCTCGTAGGCACGAGCCTGGGCCTCGGCGACAGTCGCCCCGATCGCCGTGACATCCAGCACCCGACCGCCGTCGGTGACGATCCGACCGTCGCGACCTCCGCCGGGGTCGGAACGAAGCGCTGTGCCGGCGTGAAACACTTTGACGTCGGCCATCCCGTCGGCTTCTTCCAGATTATTGATCACCCGATCCCGCTCGTAGGGTCCGGGATAACCTTCGGCGGCCATGACCACGCAGACGGAAGGGCGCGGGTCCCATTCCAGCGTGACGGTGTCGAGCTTTTCATCGACAACGGCCTCAAGGACATCGAGCAAGTCGGACTTGAGGCGCATCAGGATGGCCTGACATTCCGGGTCGCCGAAACGAACGTTGAATTCAAGGACCTTGGGCCCTTGATTGGTGAGCATCAATCCCGCGTAAAGCACGCCTCGGAAAGGCCTTCGCGCGCGTTTCAGCGCGTGGACGGCCGGCACGAGGATCTCTCGTTCGACCTGTTCCATCAGTTCGGGAGTGACGATGTCAGCGGGGGAATAGGCACCCATCCCGCCGGTGTTGGGGCCTTCGTCGTGATCGTAGGCCCTTTTATGGTCTTGACTTGTGACGAGAGGAACGATCGTTCGGCCATCGGTGAAGGCGAGGATGCTGGTTTCGAGGCCGTCGAGCCGTTCCTCCAGGATCAGTTTGTCGCCCGCCTTGCCGAACACGCGACGGACCATGATTTGATCAACGGCGTCGAGCGCCTGGCGAAGGTTATCGCAGACGAAGACCCCTTTGCCCGCCGCCAAACCGTCCGCCTTGATCACCATGCCAAGCGGCCGGCCGAGGACGTGGTCGCGTGCCTCGGCGGCCGTGCTGAATGCGCGTTTCTGACTGCGCTCTTCAAGCTCGACCTGCACACCTGGCCCAAGTTGCTCACGTGGGTCCATGATGCGATCGATGGCTTCAAGCGTCTCCGCAGCCGTTCGGCAATGCAGCGTATGACGTAATGTCGACCGACCCTTGGACCGAACCGTCAGCGAAACCTCGCGTGACATGATGTAATGCTCGGCGTCCGGCGCGGAGCGAAAGAGCCGGTAGTCGGCGGTCGGTATCCCCGCCTGCCGCATCAGTTCCTTGGCGAAGACCTTGCTCCCCTCAAGTTCCGCGGCATCGCGTCGAGGGCCAAAGATCCGCAACCCTTCACGTTGAAACGCATCCACAATCCCGGCGGTGAGGGGTTCCTCGGGTCCGACGACCGTCAGGCCGACTCCTTCGCGTTTGGCGAATTGAATCAAGGCCCGGAAATCGCCGGTTTCAATCGACACGTTTTGCGCATCGATCGCCGTCCCTGCGTTCCCCGGTGCGCAAAAGATGCCTGTAACGCGCGGTGATTGCTTCAACTTCCAGCAGATGGCGTGCTCTCGCCCGCCTTTTCCAATCACGAGAACTTTCAACGCAACAACCCCCGAGTGCCGATCGCGAAAACATGAACTCTCATTCTACCGAGGCTTCACGCTTTTCGCACAGAGTCGACTTGAAACGACAGGGGGATTGCAAAGTCGTGTTCAACGAGAATTCCAGGTTCGGAAACGAACCGCGAAGATCGCCGTGTCGGCCGACGGAATGTGGAGCGAAATATTGAGATCAACTCGGGACGCGACAAAAACATCCCGTTTCGTTGAATCGCTCTCGTCTCTTTCCGCAATACCTGTGATCTCGGGCGTAAACCCGCCGCGGTTCGGCCCGTGTCTGTGATTCGCATTCGACTCCGCAAGCCTGACACTTGATGATAAGGCGATCCCTCGATGTCCACTCATCTCGAAATCAATCCACGCGCCTTTTCGGTTCTGGTTTGTTTTTTTCTTGACATGCCATATTCATTGAGATTAATCTGACCCAACTCGAGGAAAACCTTACTAAACGTAAGATTTATCCCGTTACGTTCGCTTTGAATGTGTTCCCGTTTGATGCCACTTACGTTCGGTCAATCGGCGGGTTGAATGTTAAGCGAAGTCGCGAGATGCGGTTTTCCTTCGCGGGTCACGGTGGCGGGTCGAACGATTGCCCCAACATCTCTATTTGGAGAGAGTGCCATGAGAAACAGCGTTCTGAAGCTTGCCGCCGTTGCTTTGGTTCTTATGGGCGCGAATTCGGCTGCGGTTCATGCCGGTGTGGTGACTTATGATTTTTCAGCACCGCTCGTAGGCACGACTACGCCGTTCTCCTATACGGTAGCCATACCGTCTCCAAACGACACCGGCTCTCCGAACTTGACTGCGACATTTACGGGTACTCCCTTCACCGTTCAGGCTTCAAACGGTGCGGGTGCGGGAAATGGGTTAGTCGGGAACAGCAACTCCAGCACTTTTTTGCAGATCGATTTCAGTAATCTGGTAAACCTGGTGTCGATCAGTTTCGCGTTCACTGGTCCTACCACGACCGGCAGATCTGTGAACCTCACTGCGTATGATTCGCTTGGGAATCCGATCCCATCGTTGACTCAGACAACGGTTGGGCCTGTTGGCACAGTCACGGTCGGGTCGCTCTCGAACCCTCTGTGGTTCAGTAGCGTCCAGATCAACGCCAATGGAAATCCTGCCAATGGCGTCTTGAATCTGGACAATCTCCTGGCCGACCCGGTCCCCGAGATCGATGCGTCCTCTTCGATCGGTGCGTTGACGCTGCTCGGGTCCGCGGTGATGATGTTCCGGAGTCGTCGTCCCAAGACTGCGAAGGTCTGAGTCTATTTTCCGGTTGGCTGCATCAAACGCCGGGGCCCGGACCATTGAGGTTCGAGTCTACGGCGTTTTCTTATTTCACGGGAAACGCGCCGTATCGTATCTTTGAGACTTGAGAACTCGAATATTAGGGATCACTTCATCAGCGAGGGATCGCGGGGGTCGAGATGAATGAGCCGTCAAGAATTTGAACTTCGCGCCAGGGTCAACCGCGTTCGGCTCCGGATCTTCCTCGGGATCGGTCTGTTCATCCTGATCGGGGCCCCGCTTCTCACGGTGTTCCTCCAGATTCGCCAGAGGGCTTATCGAGAAATCCTCGATAAAGAAGCCACGGTCGCCGAGGAGCGCGGTGATCTTGTCGAGGCCGAACGTCTGACAGTTCGTCTCCTGGAGGTCCGCCCCGGGAATTTCGACGCGGCTGCGCGCTATGCTCGCATCCAGGGACGCAAGGCCGATACTTCGGACGTCATGAACAAGGCGAGGGAACTGTTAAAGAACGTCCTCGACCAGGTTCCCGGTCGCCGCGTCGAGCGGCGTCTCGTCGTTGATCTGGCGATGAAGCTTGAAGACTATTCCGATGCGATTTTCCACTTGATGTACCTGGTCGAGTCGGCGTCCGACGATCAACTCGCGGAGCTTGAGGACTTGATCGGCCAGTGCCATGCGAAGAGTAAGAAAATCGACTCGGCCGCCGAATACTTTGAAAAGTCGATTACAAGGGCACCCGATCGCATCGAGACATACCGTCGCTTCGCCGACTTCCTCAGGGACGAAGGCAAGAGTCCAAGAAATGCGGATGAGTTGATGGATCGCATGGTCCTTGCGAATCCCAAGTCGTCCAAGGCGTATCTTGAACGAGGTCGATATCGGACCGCTCATGAACTGACGGGTGCGAAAGAGGACATTTTCAACGCCCGCAAGATTACGCCCGAAAATCCGGAGATCCTCATCGCGGCTACGGAGCTGGTATCGCAGGATTGGCAAAAGGCCGATGTCACCCAGTTGAGAAACGAAATTGAATCCGCGTTCAAGACCCATCCCGCCGACTCAGAGCTGGCATTCGCGCTGGCAAGGCTTCAATTTCGGGACAATCAGATTGAAGAGGCGATCGCGACCCTACGGAGTGGGCTGGAGAAATCGCCCGACGCGGTGAACCTGCGATGGATGCTAGCGGACGCCCTGCTCGACTTGAAGCGCCAGGACGAGGCGCTTCCCCAAATTGACGGGCTGCGGAAATCAAAAGTCAGGTCAACGCTGACAGACTATCTTGATGCCCGAGTGCTCTTCAGCGACGAGAAGTGGAGTGCCGCCGCGCGAACGTTTGAAAAAATTCGCCCGAGCCTCCGCGAGATCGACGGCTTTCAAACGCAGATCAATCGCCTCGACCACTTTATCGCGATTTGCGCCGAGAAGTTGAACGACACGGAGGCGAAGGAGATCGCCCTTCGTCGCATCATTGAGCAGTCTCCGCGATCCGTTTCTGACCAGGTCGCCCTGGCCGGGTTGTTGGCCACATCGAACCGCATCCCGGAAGCGTTGTTGGTTTATCGGAAACTCGCGGTGGACTCGCCTCGGTATCACCTAGAGATCGCTCAGTTGTTGCTATCTCAGACCATGGCTCTTTCGCCGAAGGATCGGCGGTGGAGTGAAATCGAAAAGGAGCTCAAGGCGGCGGCCATCGCATTGCCCGACTCTCCATTAGTTCCGGTCATGGCGGCGGCGGTTCAAATCGGCCAGGGGCAAATCGTGGCGGGACATGCGATCTTGGAAGAGGCGAAGGGGAAGTTCGGCGATCGAGTGGAAGTCTGGACCGCCCTGACGGAACTGGCGCGTGCCGAAGGTAAAGAATCGGAGGTCCTTCCCCTGCTTGAGGAAGCTCGGAAACGTGTCGGTGATCGCAGCGAACTTCCGCAGATCCAGATTCAATACTGGATGCGAAAGGGTGGTGACGACGCACCCGAAGCGCTCAGAAAACTCGAAACGGGAATCGACGCGCGACCCTTGAGTGAGCAGCAACCGCTCCTCGCTACGCTTGCGATCGCCTATCTTCGAATCGGAGCGGAGGCCGAATCCGATCGCGTCTGGGATAAATTAGGCGAGCGCTTCCCCAAGGAACTTTCCTTCCGGCTCGCCCTCTTTGATCGGTCGATTCGCAAAGGCGATCCTGACGCCATGAAGCGCGCCCTCGACGGGGTTCGTGAGCTTGAAGGGAGCAACGGTCCGTGGGGCGATCACTGTGAGATCCGCCTCGACTTCTTCAAGAGCCAGCACGGCGATGCCGGGGCCCTGGAGCGCGCTAGAAACCTCGCGACTTCCGTCTCGGCGAACCGACCGAACTGGCGGCCAGTCGTTCTCTTACTCGCCCAGTCGATGGACCTGACCGGAAACCGCTCGAAAGCGATCGAGAGTTATTTGCGAACGATCACCCTCGGGGAGAACGATCCCGGAGTGATCCGTAGAACCGTGGAACTGCTCTACACCAATCGCCGATTCGCCGAAGCCGCCGGACTTCTCGACAAGATTCAAGCACAAGTTCTCGCGCAGGGGGATCTGAGGAGGCTGAGTGAGGATCTGTTGGTGAAGACGCAGAGGCCCGCCCCCGCGCTTGCTTCCGCGAGGAAGGCCGTGGCTGACGGCTCGAAGGACTACAAAGACTATGTCTGGCTCGGTCGTCTTCTCTGGTCTTCGGGAAATCGAGATGAGGTTGAACCGATTTTCCGAAAGGCGATCGCGCTCAACGGAGCGGTATTTGAACCGTGGCAACTCCTGGTTGAATTCCTGATCGCCAACGGCCAAAGAGAAAACGCGGAGTCCGTCCTCAACGAGGCTGCGAATACGCTGCCAACGGAGAAGTTTCTTCTTGAGTACGCGGCCTGTGAGGAGCGGATCGGTCATACCAAGGCGGCGGACGACCTCTATGTGCGTGCCCTCGGCGCGAAACCCGACGATCCCTCGACGCTTCGGCAGGTAGCCGAACACGAATTTCGAGCCGGTCGGTCCAAGGCCACGGAACCGCGCTTAAAGGCCATGATTTCGTCGAAACAGACGTCGGCCGAGGACCTCGCTTGGGCGCGCGTCAATTTCGCGATCCTCGTCTCCGAAGGGGGGGACAACCGACGCTGCGATGAGGCGTTGACGCAGCTCGATGCGGCCGAAAAAGCGCAGGTGGAGGCGTCTTCCGAGGACGTTCGGCAAATCAATCGGGCGCGGGGGATCGTTCTCAGCCGTCAACCGGGACGACCCCGACGCAAGGAAGCGATCCAATTACTCGAAGGAGCCGTCCGCCAACCTGATGCCGACATTTCGGACCGGCTCCTTCTGGCCGTCCTCTACGAAGAGGAAGGGAACTGGGACGCCGCGAAAGTGACATTGGCGAGTCTGCTGCCTTCCAAGGGGGGGGACATCGACTTTCTGGCGGCGTATTCCCGCGGGTTGCTCCGTCGAGGGGATGCGAAAGGTGCGAGACCGCTCCTGGAACGGATGAAGAAGTTAGACGCAGGCTCGATCCGCACGGCTGAGATCGAGGCGCGCGTCCTTCGGGTTGAGGAAAAGCCGGATGAGGCCGGGCTGATTCTTGAAACATTCGCCAAGGGGAAAGATGATCGCACCGGTCGAATCTGCGCCGCACTCCTCGAAGAAATCGGCGTGTTGAAGAATGCCGAGTCGCTCTATCGAGCATTGGCGACTCAGTCCGAGAGTGTTGATAACGCGTTAAGTCTCGCGATGTTTCTGGCGCGTCGAAATCGAGCGGACGACGCCCTTTCCGTCTGCGAAACGCAGCGGACGAAAAACAATCCCGATCTCGTCGCGTCGACCTGCCTTTATGTCCTTGCGACCGCGGATGTCACCGATGATCAATGTGAACGGGTGGCGAAATGGCTTGAGGAAGTCATCGCCAAAACACCTCAAGCCGCCGAACCACTCCTGCGGCTTGGGACCATTCGCGACATTCAAGGACGCTATAAGGAGGCAGAGGCTTTTTATCGACGCGCCATTGAGGCCGACCCGTCCAAGTGTGCAATCCCTTTGAACAATTTGGCCTGGATTCTAACGTTTCAAAGTGGTCGTGAGGCCGAGGCGCTGGGATTGATCGATCGCGCGATCGCGATCGCCGGTCCGCTGCCGGACCTTCTCGATACACGCGCGGTGATCAATCTTTCTCTCAATCAATCTGACAAGGCCATACTGGACATGGAGAAGGCGGTCGCGGCATCGCCAACCGCCAGCAGGCTCTTTCATCTGAGCGAGGCCTATCAGGTGACCAATGAGCTGCGGCTCGCACGTGAAAACTTTGATAAATCCGTCGTCGCGGGGCTTTCCGCCAAGAAACTTCATGCCCTGGAACGACCGATTTATCAGAAGTTGTCCATCGAGTTCGCTCCGAAATGACGTAACTCATGAACCTCGACGAGGAAACCAGCGCCCTCCTGGACGATCGTCCTCGGGTTTCGGCCCCTCCCATCGCCCTCTGGATCGGCTTGACGGTGCTCCTCCTTGGCGAGGCGATGGCGCTCGGCGTACGCTTCGAAGGCGTCGACGCCTCGTTCGGCGGACATCGCTGGTGGTCGGAGTTACTCGCTCAGGCACATGCCTTCTTTGATGTGTTTGTTCTCTCCGCCGGAGCAGCGCTTCTCTTCGGTGCCGCGGACCTTTCCGATGAATTCCGACACGTCTCAAGTCAAAAAGTCGTCAGAAGCCGCTTCTGGCCGTTTCTGCTCGCCCATTTGGCGATCTTCGGAGTCTTCGCCTGGTTCACGGCCATCGTCTGGGAGGGAGGAATCGAACGCGGGGCAACCCCCGGCGTGTGGGTTGGCGGCTGGGCGTTGCTCGGTCTGGCGACACTGATCAGTCTATTGATCACCGCCCTCCCCATTGGGTTCTGGTGGCCGATAATCAAGCGATGCTGGGGCGCACTCACGATCGGCCTCGTGGTCGGCGTGGTTTCCTGGCTGACCGGACAATACACCCAGACTCTCTGGAAACCCCTGCACCGGGGAACGTTTCAGGCTGTCCACGCGATCCTCTCCATGCTCCTTCCCAACATGATCAGCCGCCCGTCCGAATCGATCCTCGGGACCCGGAACTTCTCGGTGACGATCCATCCGAGCTGTTCGGGCTATGAGGGAATCGGCTTGATCCTTGTGTTTGTCGGAGCCTATCTCTGGCATTATCGGGGCGAGCTTCGGTTCCCTCGGTCGCTCGTGCTGCTGCCTTTGGGAACGGTGTTGATCTGGCTGACAAACGTCGTGCGGATCGTAGCGCTCGTCCTGATCGGTGTTCACGTCTCACCGGCGATCGCGCTCGGCGGATTCCACTCGCAAGGGGGGTGGATCGCGTTTCTCGCCGTCAGCCTGGGACTCTTCGTCGCGGCCAGGCAGCTTCCTTACTTTCGGGTCGAGGGCCCGATTGTCGACGAGGCGGAAGTTTCGGGTCCGAACCCGACGACCCCCTATCTCGCTCCATTGTTCGCCCTGCTCGCAACAATGATCTTCACGGCCGCGCTGAGCAGTAGCTTCGACCGCTTTTATCCCGTCCGCGTGCTCGTCACCTCGGCCGTTCTTTGGCACTTTCGCCGGATCTTCATCGCGTGGCGATGGGACTGGAGCGGCGAGGCGATCGCCGTCGGCGGGATTGTCTTCGTGATTTGGGTCTTCTTTGAACCGGCGACTAGCGCCACTTCGATAAAAAGTCCACTTTTGGAAGCCTTGATGAGCCGTCCGACCTGGTGGGCATCGGTCTGGCTGCTCTTTCGCGTCTTCGGCTC
>JAYVYS010000284.1:0-16390 GCA_043784005.1 Isosphaeraceae bacterium | reverse complement strand
GTGCAAGGGCTGACGTTCTCCGAATCCTTCCTCGGATTGGGGTTGAAGGAGCTGAGCCACCTTGAAAACCTTCCGCAACGCCTTCCCATTGTCGCGGCGGCCGCCTTGATCGCTGCGGCGGCGATGAGTGTGGGCGGATTGATCCTGCGAGGTCTCGGGCTCAGACAAATTCTTTCCCGGGCCGAGCGATGGGTGGTCGGCTTCGGGCTCGGTGCCGCGCTATTGGGAGTCCTTACGCTTATCGCGGGACGACTGGGCCTGCTTTCTCCCTGGTCAGCCCGGATCGGTCTTGTCGTCATCGCGGCGACGGAAACCGTGCTGCTGGTACGCGAGATCCTTGAGAGACGGTCCTCCACAACGTCACGCACTGAGAGAGCAGGGGGAGGTTGGTCCACACTCTTATCGACGCTCGGATTTACGAGTCTGGCGGGACCGTTTCTCGTCCTGATGGCACTCGGGTCGATGCTGCCGACGATTGATTTCGACGCCATCGAATACCACCTTCAAGGGCCCAAGGAATTCTATCAGGCGGGGCGGATCACATTTCTAGAACATAACGTTTACACCAGCATGCCTTTCGGCGTTGAGATGCTCCACCTGCTCGGCATGGAAGTGCTTGACGACTGGTGGTGGGGAGCGCTCGTCGGCCAGTTGCTGATCGCCCTGCACGCCCCGATGGCCGCGGGAGCGATCGCGCTGACGGCGCGACGTCTCGCCACTCCGCGCGCGGCCTGGTTCGCGGCGCTCGTTTATCTGACCACCCCGTGGGTCTACCGCCTCGGCGTGCTTCCTTATGTCGAAGGCCCCCTCGCCTTTTATCACGCCGCCCTGATGTATGCCGCCCTCCGCGCCTGGCAAGAATCCGACCACCTCATCGCCAGGAAGATCTGGGCCGTCGCCGGCCTGCTTGCGGGGGGAGCGATGGCCTGCAAGTATCCCGCGTTAATCTCGGCGGTGATACCGTTGGGGCTTGTGGCGAGTGTCGATAGCGTCCGACGCCGCTCGGGCTCGGCCGTGCTCGCCTTCTCGATCGGGTGGGCGGTCATCATGACGCCTTGGCTCGCAAAGAATGTGATCGACACGGGAAACCCCGTCTATCCGCTCGGCTACAAAGTCTTCGGCGCGAGCTACTGGGACCAGGCCATGGAGAAGAAATTCGCGAATGGCCACGCGACCCAACCCATTACCGCGCCCTTATTCTGGCGATCGATTGTCGACGTCGCCGGCCGATCCGACTGGCAATCGCCACTCTACCTCGCGCTGGCTCCACTGGCATTCTTGCGAAAAGGATCGCGCTGGGCGGCCGTGGTGCTCTGGGGCTATGTTGTCTATTTGTTCCTGACATGGTGGCTCTTGACCCACCGGCTCGACCGCTTCTGGCTCCCTATCCTGCCCGTCGCGGCCGTGCTCGCGGGCCTGGGAGCCGACTGGACCCGGCGGAAGCTCTGGATGGTCCTGTTGGGACTGATCGTCGCCGTGGCTTTTATCACAAACCTCGCTTATAGCTCGACCGCCCTGACGGCCATGACCGACTGGACCGCCGATTTAACGCTCTTGCGGACCTCCGTACCCAAAATGCTCGACCCGGCGCTCTTTGAGGCCGACCAATCGCTTCCTCCAGGCTCCAAGATACTGATCGTGGGCCAGGCGGCGGTGTTCCATGTGAATCATCCGATCCTCTACAACACGGTCTTCGATGAAGAGATTTTCGAAACCCTCGCCCGCGACAAGACGCCGGAGCAAGTGCTTGCGAATTTGAAGCACCTTGGTGTGACGCACATTTATGTCGATTGGTATCACATCGACCGTTTCCGTTCGCCGGGAAATTACGGTTTTACTGATTTCATGAGGCCAGCGGAGTTCGATCGATTGGTAAAGGCGGGCGTGTTCGATAAGCCTCAAATCATGGGAACACAGCGGGAATTGTATCGGGTAAGATGAGTGCAGACTCATCAATAAGAGTCGGCGGAGATCACCTCGCCGCCGTTTCGTGTCGCGAGAGCCTGAAACACCTGACCGTACGGTGAATAGATCGAGCTTCCGTCGCTGTTTGTGCCGGCGTCACTGAGAATGCTTTTGAGGAATCGAACCGAACCGTCAGCGAAGAGAAAGTTTGCCCCGCCCGGATGCAAGCTCGAAGTATCGTCAAGACCGCCGTCCGGGTCGGAAATCGCGTTAATCAGATGGCAATGAGCCTGAACCAGAGTCGCTGCCGGATAGAAGAGTGCCCCCGTCGTCGGGCAGGAGTTCTTGGCTCCGCGGCGGATCACGCCCTGAGTGACCGCCCCCGCCCACACTCCATTGGATCTCGCCCAAGCCCGTTCCACCACGGCAATGGTCTGACTGGTTCCGTCGGTAATGTCGGCTAGCCGGATGCTACTGTTTCGGAACATCACCCCCCGGCCAAGCCCGTCGTTATTGATGCCGGTGGCCGTGTCGGTCTCATTACCCCCGACACAGGCCGCGTAGCTCGACGGCATCATCGTGGCCAGCAACCTCCCCGATGCGTCCGAAACCGGGAATGGGCCGTTCGTGATGTCCGAGGGGCAGAGGTAGGCCGTGATCGTCGTCCCGATGACCGTCACATTTTGATGCGATTCCACCGCGAGTCTGAAATTCACCGCGTTGAAAATGGGACCCTGTTCGAGCTGAGGCAGAATCATCGTGGCCCAACCCCAGCCCGGTGCCGTATCGGTGGCACCGTCGACGAAACGGCTCCGGGAAGCATAACTCATCGGAAACGCTCCCAGAGCATCGTGGTAGTTATGAAGGGCCAGGCCGACTTGCTTCAAATTATTGACGCACTGAATTCGTCTCGCGGCCTCGCGGGCGGACTGGACTGCGGGAAGAAGGAGCCCGACCAAAATCGCGATAATGCTCATCACCACAAGAAGCTCAATCAAGGTGAATCCCCGACGGACACGGGTTTTCGGCATGCAACGCTCCTGAAATCCTGATGTGCTGTCCGAGGTCTCAGCGAATCTCGCAGTGTGATTGTAGCCATTTGACTCTGAGACTCAATCTCAATACCGAAACTTATTGTGCAAAATGATTGTGGCTTGTCAAGAGCCTGCGCACGACTTCCACCGCGAACGGTCGGCGTAGTGACGTGGCAACGACTGGAAATCCGCGTTATTCTATGAAGATGGAAAATGGGTCGGCTATGGCATTTGCGAGGCGGAATTCGCCCGGATCTGCCAATCGTCATTGATCTCACACAAGGAGAGGTGATGCCGACGATCACGATCGAGGAAGCCCAGGCCAAGCTGCCCGAACTCATTGATGGCCTTTGCAAGGGCGAGGAACTGGCGGTCACTCAAGTGGGCCGGGTCGTTGCCCGGATCGTTGGAGAGGGAACCGAAGGCCAGCGTCGTCCGGGGCTCGGCTTGGGAAAACGGATGATGACAATCGTAGCCGACGACGACGAGCACTTGACGGATTTCTCCGAGTATATGCCGTTAGGCTACTTCTCGACTCTCACGTGATGATCTGACTGGTGGTCGCACAATCGATCGTCGAGGGCATCCCGATCGTCAGTGGTGACCTTGCCCTGAATGCCCACCCGGTCGAGCGATTGTGGTGACCTAACCTTTTGGGTGGGAGACTGGCGAGGCGGAAGTCTGAGCGGCAATCTGAAGTCATGTATTAGAGTGATCATTTACTTGTTCAAAAGGAATTCCAGGGGGATCACGAAAAAATGAGCCGGCCTTCCGTTCGAGGAATTGAGTCCCCTTGCTGACTGTCATCACCGGCGGTGCCGGCTTTATCGGCAGCCATCTCGTCGAAAATCTTCGAAACAGAGGCGCGCGCCTTCGCGTGGTCGAACGACCCGGTGCCGATACATCGCACTTGCCTCCCGATATCGAGATCGTCCGGGCCGATATCCGCGACCGACAGGCCATTTCAAAGGCACTCGTCGGGGCACGATTCGTTTACCACCTCGCGGCCAACCCCAACCTCTGGGTTCGCGACCGTGCCGAGTTCGACGCGGTGAACCACATCGGGACCGTCAACGTCCTTGACGCCGCGTTCGAGGCCGGGGCCGAGCGGGTCTTGCACACCAGCACCGAGAGCATCCTCACGTGCGCTCGACAAAGCGGGCCGATCGCCGAGGATGTCGAGGTGACACTGGCCGATGCCGTCGGGCCGTACTGCCGCTCGAAACTTTTGGCGGAGAACGCCGCGATGGCACGCGCCCGGGCCGGAAAGCAGGTGGTGATCGTGAACCCCACAATGCCCGTCGGGCCTGGAGATCGAGGCCCTTCACCCCCCACACGATTGATTCGCGACTTCTGCCGTGGGCATCTACCCGCGCTCATAAATTGCACTTTAAATATTGTGGATGTGAGAGATACCGCCGAAGGACTCGTCCGCGCCATGGATCGCGGCGAGGCCGGGCGTCGTTATTTGATCGGTGGAAAGAATCTGACGCTCGTGAGCTTGCTGGGCATTCTCTCCGAGTTGACGGGAGTTCCCGTACCACGCTGGAGCGTGCCTTATCCTCTGGGGTTGTCGATCGCCTATCTCAGCGAGTTCTGGGCCGATCATGTGAGCGGCAAGACTCCCAGGGCCACTGTCACGGGGGTCAAGCTCACGCGACGCACCATGCACTTTGACGCCTCGCGCAGCCTTGCCGCGCTCGACCTGACCATCAGGCCCGCGCGGCAGTCCTTGGCCGACTCGGTGGAATGGCTCAAGTCGACGGGGCAAATCGGCTCGAATTGATTGTTGGATTGCCAACCTTCGCGCGACGACCTAGAGTTCTCCGGGGAATCGGCCCCTTTGGGGAGACTGTACGCGATGCAAGCAGAATCGTTGAACCGCGGCACGTTCGCGAGCCCGAGCGTGACCGAGTTTTCTCCGTCGGAGGCCGTCGTTCAAGATCGACTCGACGAGAATCTCCATTTTGGTCGGGCCTGGCATCGCTATAAATATTGTTACCGTCTAGCCGGTCCGAAGGGGCTCAAGATTCTCGACGCCGGCTGCGGGACGGGCCGCGCGGCGGTCGAGGCTGCACGGTTGAACCCGTGGTCGACCGTGGTCGGTGTCGACCCCTCCGCCGCGGCGCTTGAATTTGCCCGAGATCGCGCGGAAGCGGCGGGACTCCTCGAAAATGTCGCATTCCTTCAGCACGACCTCCGCCACTCACTTCCAGCATCTTTAGGCAGGTTTGACTTCATCGTCTGTCGAGGAGGATTGGCCAGCGCGGAAGACCCCGACACGCTGATGGCGACAATGGCCGGGGCACTCGCACACCAGGGACTCCTCTACCTCACGCTCCCCTCGCGATCCGGCCGTTCGACCTCGCGTGGCCTGCGCCAGGCGATCGACGCGATCGTTCCCGCTGCCGCCGCGGAGTTTCACGAGGCGCGATTCCGGGTCGGCCTCGAGCTTGTTCAATCTCTCCACACGGATCATCCGATTCGCATCCGGATCGCCGAATTGGGACAGGATGGCGACGCGGAACGATTCGTCGCCGATTGCCTGGCTAACGGCCGCGACTGGACGTACTCCGAGGCGGAATCCCTCATCGCCGGGGCGGGCTTGCGGATCCTCTATCTCGCCACACCCTGGCGCTGGCGTCCCGATCGCGTTTTCGCCCCCGACACGTTCTCCGACCCACTCCGCGACCAGCTCGATCGCCTTGAGCCGGAAGCCATGGGGCGCCTGATCGACGCGATTGACCCTTCATTGCTCGACTGCGAATACCGACTCTATGCCTCCCACGCCTCGCACCGGCCCGAGACGCCGACCTGGCCCATCGATCGCCTGGAGGACTCGCAAAAGTTTGACAACCTCGTCCCCCACCTGACAGGGCTGATGACCCCACTCTCGGCGGGTCTGGGCTCCCTGAACGGCCGATTTCTCTACCGCACCGTTACCGGCGCGATCGGCGAACTCGACCGATGGTCCAGCCTGTTGCTCGGAGCCGTCGACGGAGCAACATCCTGCGGTGACATCGAGAAATCGCTTGCTCAGAGAACGCGAGCCAACGACAATTCCGACTCCCGCCATCAGCGCTGGATCGACCTGGCGGATGGTGGCCTTGTCTTTCTGCAAAACTCCTAACCAACACCGACATCGTTCCTTATGAGGTGTAAGTTAAGATACGCAGACGAAGCAGTCTGGGCGATTCGTATTCGCGGCAATGACGATCGGCCGAGATCAAGCCGATCACTCGCGGTCATCAACGGCGCGCATCTCCGCCGATACATTGCCATAAATCGCGTGTTTTTTTTGAGTAGGCGATCTCTGGAGCGGATATCAGGGCAACCGTTCAAATTAGAAATCCCAAGTAAAGCCTGATAAATTCTGCAATCAAGGGCGATGACTCCTTGATTTTTCACCAAATCTAGATCTATGTTGATAGTCGGTCAAATGGTTTATAATGAAATAAGATGGCGAGTTGAGTCACGTCGTTGCTATTGTTGTCCCGTCCGGTGCCTTGTGAGCCCCGGGAGAGGACTGTATCATGCCCGTTCGTCTGGTAGCACTCGACGAAGGCTCCGACATCCCGCTCGACCGGGCGATGGTGGTGGTCGGCCGGCACCCACAGTGTGATGCAAGGTTGGATTCACTTCGCGTATCACGCCATCATTGCTGCATGACGATCGATCACGGTGAGGTGATCATTCGCGATCTCGGCAGTACGAATGGGATAAGAATCAACGGACAACGAGTGGAACTTGGTCGACTACGACCCGGGGATCTCTTATCGATTGCCCATATCCGATACCGACTAGAGAACGGCCAAGCACACGAAGCCACGCTTGCCGATAACGGTCGCAGTGCTCATCGTGAGCCCGTTGCCGCGGGAGTCCAGCCCCTCTGGATAAATGAACTGGGCGGAGGTGCGGGGATCGGGGCGGTCGGAATCCAAGACCCCAGTCCGATTCCCGAGGAGGAGCGTGTGGCGGCGGCCCTTCGTGACGCCATTCCCGCCGCGATCGCGGAACGCTATCGCATCCAGGTCATCGTGCAAGGGCTCCGTCCCGTTGTTGTGGCTGCCTCCTCTTCAGCCGTCAAGAAGAACGGATCGGCCGCCGTCGCCTCTCCGGACGAGGAACTCAACGAATGCCCGCCCGACTCGTCCCACTGAACGCCGGAACGGTCCCCACGATCGCCGTGCAACGTCCGGTCGTCCTCATCGGCCGCCATCCCGAATGCGACGTTCGCGTTGACCTTCCTAAAATCTCGCGGCGGCATTGCTGTATCGTACTTGCCTACGAACGTGTCGTCATTCGTGACCTCGGAAGTCGTAATGGATTGCGAGTGAATGGTTTAGTCGTTGAGGAATCGAGCCTGGAACACGGCGACGAAGTGGCGATCGGACCGATTTTGTTCCGCGTGGATAATCCCGACTCTCTCCCTCGCGCACCTGTCGTTGTCAGGCCGAGCCTGGCCAACCCCGCGCCAGCCTCCGAACCTCACACCGAGAAATCACGTCCCCCCAGCCTTCCCTTTCTCTCGCCATCTTCGACAGATCCTGATTGCGATCTCATCCCGATTGAGCTTTGATTTTGATGGTTTCAGACGACCATCGAAGGAAATGGCACCGATCGTGCATGACAATTGAAGTCCTCCAATGATTTCCGCTGGGATCGCTCGTTTTTTAACGCGGTCCGCGAGTCGTCGCTTTATCATTCCTGCGAGGGATTGAGAGTGCGTCTGTCTGGTCGTCGTGTCTTTTTCGTTCCTGTTGAGGAGGCTGAACATGCATTGCGGTGGACCACGAATTCTCGGGCTGGCGGCCTTGCTCGCGGTCGTGACCGCAGGTGACGCCCGTGCGCAATATGGCTACGGAAACTATCCCGGCGGCTATGGCGGTTATGGATGGGGAGGCTGGGGCGGTGCCAGCACCGTCGAGGGAAATGTGGCTCAGGGGCTGGGTTATTATGCGCAGGGCTTGGGCCAGTACAACGTCGAGACCGCTCAGGCACGTTCGATCAATGCCGATACGGCGATGCGATGGAACCAATACTGGTGGGAAGCCCAGGTCGCCCAAACTCGTGCCGAGCGCGAGCGCCTCGCCCGGCGTCAGGCACGTGACTCCGGCGCTGGCGCGGCGGCCGAGAAGCGAATCATCGAGAATCCAACCGATGACGATATCGCCAACGGAAATGCGCTCAACGCCGCACTCCAGCAGATCTCAAACCCCAAAGTCCATTCCTCCTCGCTCCGGTTGGGTACGACCAAGATCCCTGGCAAGCTGATTCGACAGATCCCGTTCGTGAATGCTTCGGAAGCCGTGACGTTCTCGCTCGATCAGCTCACGACGGAATCCGGCTGGCCCTCGGCCTTGAAAGATGCGAAGTACGAAGACGAGCGGAAAGCCTACTCTGAAGCGATAGACAAAGCGCTCGCGGAAGACGTTGAAGGAGACATCAGCGCCGCCACGATCAAGCAGGTCCGCGATGCCCTGAGCCGCCTCCGCGTCAAATACAACGCCAATCTTCCCAAGGACATCGCTCAAAAGACCGAGGCGGAGAAGTACCTCAAGGCGCTTTACGGCATGACCCGGATGCTCGATCGGCCCGACGTGGAAAAGGTGATCGCCGAACTCGATACGATCAAGGAAACGTCTCTCGGCAATCTCCTCGGGTTCATGCACACGTTCAACCTCCGTTTCGGCCGCCCCGTGACCCCGCAACAACGGTTGGCGTATGAATCTCTCTATCCGTTGATCGACGAACTCCGCGACAAGGTCGTGGGGAGTCTCGAACCTAGCAAGGAAGGTGCCGGTGAGACGACTCCGCCCCCACCCGCGCCGAAGAAAGACTTTCATCCGGGCGAGTTCTTCAACGATATGAAGCTCGACCACCTCGAAGGCCCGCACCGGATTATCGATAAACCCGGCTCGAAGTAAACACCGGCACTCAGTAGACATTCTCACGGCCCCGCGTTCGAGCTGAATCCCTCGTTGCGCGGGGCCGATCTTGTTCGCCAGCTCGCCGCGTTGGAGACCTGTGCCGATCAGGGCTGCGCAGGATCGAAACCGCGACCCCGCTTTCTAATATAGTATGCATTAATTATCATAAATTGACCAATAAAAGAATCGATATCAGCTCTGAGTATAGTCGATGAGCTGGGCAATCATGCTCCGAAGATCGCGGCGATGTACGATCCTATCGATGAATCCGTGATCGAGTAAAAATTCACTCGTCTGAAATCCCGGAGGAAGTTGCACACGCACGGTTTGGGCGATAACCTTCGGGCCGGCGAACCCGATCAAAGCCCGGGGCTCGGCGAGGATGAAGTCTCCCAGCGAGGCAAAGCTCGCGGCCACCCCCCCCATGGTGGGATGCGTGAGGACGCTGATATAAAGGCCTCCCGCCGCATTGTGGCGCGCGATGGCGGCCGAGACCTTGGCCATCTGCATCAGTGACAAGATCCCTTCGTGCATCCTCGCGCCGCCGCCCGACCCGGAGACGATCACCAGCGGAAGCTTCTGGCGGGTCGCTTCCTCGATCGCTCGTGTCAGCTTTTCGCCGACGACCGAACCCATGCTTCCCATGATGAACGCGCTATCCGTCAGCCCGAAGACCATGCGGATGCCTTTGATGAACCCTTGGCCGACCACGGCCGCCTCATTCAAGCCGGTGCGCTCTTGCTCGGCTTTTACACGATCGGGGTACGGGCGGCGATCGTTAAAGCCAAGCGGGTCGCCCGGACGAAGGTCGGCGTACCATTCCTCGAAAGTGTCGAGGTCGAGAAGCTGTGCGATCCGATCGACGGCCGACACTGTGAAGTGATGGTTGCATTCCGGGCAAACGTTCAGGTTATCCTCGACCTGTTTGCGGAAAAGCGTGGCCTGACAGCCGTCGCAACGCATCCAGACACCTTCGGGCACCCGCTTGGGCTCGAAATGGCCATGCCAGGGGTGTCCCGGTCCTCCCTGTTTCCCGGCCATGATAGCGATCCTTATTAATCTATACGTTGGAATGTGAATTACTTAACCGTAGGGCGGGCTGTGCCGGCCGCATTCAAAAATCAAGCCGCCGGCACAGTCGGCCCCAAGGGATAACCCATGTCAATGTATGGTCCCATTTTTTCCGACGTCGGCATGCACGTCGATGCGCTCGAATCGTCCCGTCGGTACATCGTCGTCAAGCTGAACGCGAGGGTCGCGACGAAGGTAGCCCGAGATGAGTTGGGCCAAGGGTTCGCCGACGACAAGCGCGATGGTCTCGTCGTGGTGGCGTTTGATCAAGGGTTTGAGCGCGGCCTTGATCCGTTCGAGAGCGTCTTCCACCATTTCACCGTGCGGGGGGCAGACGGTGAGCGGATCGTCTTGCCACTGGCGGAAGACCCGCAAGTTACGCCTCTTAATCTCGTCGATTTGCAAGCCCTGCCAGAGCCCCTGATCAAGGTTGCGAAGCTCATCGACACGTCGAGGGCGAAGACCGAGAACCTTGCCGACCGCCTCGGCCGTCCGGGCGACGCTTTCGCCGGGCCCGCAGTACAGCGCGGTGAGTTCGGCACCCTTCAACTCGTCGGGAAGCGTGGATGCGAGTTGAGCGACCTCGGCGCGTCCGCGCTCGCTGAGTGGGATGTCGAGCACGCCCTGGACGCGCTTTTGCTCGTCGTAAGCCGTGGCACCGGGCCGGATCAAGACCACCTGGGTCATGCGTGTGAGCGGAGCCGGACGCGAAACGCCGGCCAATCGCCTCATTGTTGGCTGCCGCGGCGCGCACCTTCGGCCAACTCGGCCAGGGCTGCCGCGTAGTTGCCCGGGTTTCGGAACACGGCCGACCCCGCCACGAACTGCGTTGCCCCAGCCTGAGCGGCAAGGGTCGCGGTCTCGGGCTTGATGCCGCCGTCAATCGAGATTCTCAGGCCCGGACGTGCCGCCCGAAGGATGCGAACCTTTTCCAGCACCGTCGGGTCAAACACCTGCCCTCCAAAGCCGGGCATCACGCTCATCACGAGCACGGCGTCGACCTCGTCAAGAAACGGCAAGATCGTGTCGATCGACGTCGGGGGATTCAAAGCGATCGACGCATGACACCCCAGATGGCGAATTCTTCGGGCGAGAGGGACCGGGTGGGGCACCGCCTCGATGTGAAAGATGATCACATCACAACCCGCCGCGGCAAACGCATCGACGTAACGCGCGGGGTCGGTCATCATCAGATGCGTGTCGAACAGGAAATCCGTCCGCTTCCGCCAGTCGGCGATGATGGGAGGTCCGTAGCTGAGGTTGGGGACGAAATGTCCGTCCATCACATCAAGGTGAACCGCCGCGGCCCCAGCGATCTTCAACGCATCAAGCTCTTCGCCGACCCTCGCGAAATCGCAGTTCAACAGCGACGGAGTAATCCGTGGAGTCGCCACGACACTCCAGGCCTTGAGCCTCGCGGCGCGTCCGGAGGATGCGGTCGCCTGGTCTTCCTCCCCCATCGGATCCCGTCACTTTCCGTTCAAGTCGATCGAAATTTCCAAGCCCATCGGTCTCGAAATGAATGAGGTATCGCTTCGCTCATTTATCGGGAATGACCTTCAAGGAGTTGAATTTCTTCCCTTCAAGGTATTCCAGGAACGCTCCACCGCCGGTGGAAACGTGGGTCACCTTGTCGGCGAAACCAAACTCCTCCACGGCCTCCGCGGTCTCTCCACCACCGATCACCGTGACCCCTTTCGAGGCGGCGAGGGCTTCGGCCACACCCTTGGTACCCGCGCGAAACGGGGCATCCTCAAACTTGCCCATCGGCCCGTTCCAGACCACCGTGCCGGCCTTCTTGATCAGATCACTATAAAGAATCACCGTCTTGGGACCGATGTCCATGCCGAACCAGCCTTCGGGGATGTCCGATCCCTCGACAACCTTGATCTCGGCGTTGGCGTCGGGAGCCGTCGCGACCAGGTGGTCGACGGGTAGGACAATCTTGGAGCCGGCTTTTTCGAGCAACATCTTCGCTTCTTCGAGCTTGTCGTTCTCACAACGGCTCTTGCCGATCTCGTGCCCCTGCGCTTTCAAGAAGGTATACGTCATCGCTCCACCGACAAGCAGATGATCAACCTTCGGCAGCAAGTTCTCGATAATCAAGATCTTGTCGGAAACCTTGGCTCCCCCCATCACCGAGATCATCGGCGGCTTGGGATCACCGAGGAGTGTCTCAAGGATGTGCAGTTCCTTTTCCACAAGGAATCCCAACGCCCTTCGCTCCAGGGGAAACGCCTCGGGAACCGCGACCATCGAGGCCTCGTCGCGATGGCAGGTGCCGAAAGCGTCGTTGACGTAGCAGTCGGCCAGGCTGGCGAGTTCCTTGGCGAACGCGAGATCGCCTTTCTTCTCGCCTTTGTTGAAGCGCACGTTCTCGACGACGAGGATTCCGCCGGGCTTCAGCGCCGAGGCAGCGGCCTTGGCCTCGGGTCCGACCGTGTCGTCGACCTTGGTGACAGGCTTGCCGGTCAGTTCTTGAAGCCTTGCCGCGACCTTATCGAGCCGGAACGGGGCATCGGTCACCGGGTCGCCGGTCGGACGTCCGAGGTGGCTGACGAGGATCAGGCTCGCGCCGTGGTCGAGAGCGTAGGTCAGGGTGGGGAGTGCCGCGCGGATCCGGCGGTCGTCCGAGACGCCTCCATCCTTGGTCTGAGGCACGTTGAAATCGACCCTGACGAGGACTTTCTTACCCGCCAGGTCGAGGTCGCGGATCGTCTGCTTGGGCACGGAAGGGCTCGCGAAACGGGCCAATGTTCAGGAAAGGACTCGCGACACGGCGGATGCCCGGCCACCACGAATCGCAGCGGACCGGGCATCGGTTCAAACACTTTTCGCGGGGCTCGACTCAACCAAGCGAGGCGAGCTTCGTGATCAACTGGGCGGTGCGGCAAGAGTAGCCCCACTCATTGTCGTACCAGGAGACGGTCTTGACGAGGTTGCCCTGGATGACCGAGGTCCAATCCGAGGCGAAGATGCTGGAGTGCGGATTACCGATGATATCGCTCGACACGATCGGGTCGGTGACGTACTCAAGGATCCCCTTGAGCGGGCCTTCGGCGGCGGCCTTCATGGCGGCGTTGATCTCTTCCTTGGTTACGTTCTTTTTCAAGAGCGAGGTCAAGTCGGTGACGGACCCGGTCGGGACCGGCACTCGCAAGGCGTAGCCGGTCAGCTTGCCGTTCAGGTCGGGAATCACCTCGCCCACGGCCTTGGCGGCACCGGTGGTCGAAGGAATGATGTTGATCGCGGCGGCCCGGGCGCGATAGGGGTCTTCGTGGATCTGGTCGGCCAGGCGCTGATCGTTGGTGTAGGCGTGGATCGTGGTCATGAGGCCTTTTTCGATGCCGAACGTCTCGTGCAAGACCTTGGCCATCGGGGCAAGGCAGTTGGTGGTGCAGCTCGCGTTTGAGACGATCTTGTGGGAGGCTTTGAGGGTGTGATCGTTCACTCCCATCACGATCGTGGCGTCGAGCTTGTCTTTGGCGGGGGCGGAGAGAATGACCTTCTGGGCACCGGCGTCGATGTGTTTTTGAAGGTCCGCTTTGTTTGTGAACCGCCCGGTCGAATCGAGGGCGATTTGAACCTGAAGCGCCTTCCAAGGAAGGGCGGCGGGATCTTTCTCGGCGGTGATCCGGACTTCCCTGCCGTTCACGATGAGCGCCTTGTCAGCAGCCTCGACGGTCCCTTTGAACCGGCCGTGAACGCTGTCGTATTTGAGAAGGAGGGCGAGGTGCTTGGCGTCGGCCAGGTCGTTGATGGCGACGATCTCGAAGTCCTCGGGAGCGGCCGCCATAGCTCGGAAAACCAACCGACCGATCCGTCCAAAACCATTGATGCCAACACGAACCGCCATTTGTCCTGCTCCTGCCGCTGCGTAAGGTGAAAACCCGATGATGTCGGTGGAGGAGAGGGACGCTCTCGCAATCGTGCGTGCATCCGCACAATCCGCGCAGACGATCCCTTGCCACCCGTCGAGTTCGGATTATAGGCGGGTGTGGAGAGGGCTGTCAACGCGACGCGAGTCACCCGGTAGAGGAGTCGGCCCGTCACTTCTCCGCCGTTTCGTTCGCGGTTTTCCCGAGGTCGTCGGGCTTTCCAAGCGTTTTGAGAATTTCGCTCGAGACATAAACCCGTCCTTTGGTGCGACCGGTTACTTCCTTCAAAACTTCCTCCGCAACGAGTTTCTCAATGGTGTTCCTCGCTGTGTGAAAGGTCACTCCGAGAGCCTTTTCGACGGACCCGATCGTGACGACTGGATTCTCGAACAAAAGGTCCACCACAGCGAGAAGGTTGGATGTGTATCCTGTGACCTGAAACCGCTCGCGGTACGACCTCCAGAGACTGACCAGCTCATTGCAGCGGATGATCGCGGACTTGGATTGGAAAGCCACGGCGTCTAGAAAGAAATCGATCCAGGCGAGCCAGTCGCCGGTGCGGCTGACCGTAAGTAACAGGCCCACGTAGTCTTCGCGGTGCCGCTCGAAGTAATCGCTCAGATACAAAGTCGGCTGACTCAAACACCCGCGCTCGCACAACAGTAAGGTGATCAGTAGGCGTCCGAGCCTTCCGTTTCCGTCGAGGAAGGGATGGATCGTCTCAAACTGGTAATGGATCAACGCGATATCAATCAGGACCGGAAGTCCCGAGGGATAAGCGATAAATCTCTCCAACTGGTCGAGCGCCTCGCGCATCTGAAGGACGGGAGGCGGGACGAACCGCGCATCGGCTGGCGATTGGCCGTCCCGGCCTATCATGTTTTGTCTCTCGCGGAATTCGCCAGGCGTCTTGTTCTCTCCACGAACTCCGTCCATCAGTCGCTCATGAACTTCACGCATCAAGCGAAGTGATACGGGAAGTGTTTTGAGCCTTTCCAGGCCGAATTCCATTGCTCGCACGTAATTGAGCACTTCTTGCCGGTCTTCACTCATTTCCGACCCGGTGGAGTCAACCTCGTACAACAACAACTCCGGAAAGTTCGTGACCGTCCCTTCGATCCTGCTTGAAGACACCGCCTCACGTCGCGTGAATGGCTTGACGACTAGGTGAGAACTGGGGAGCATCTCACCCATGCCCTTTAACTCGCCAAGAGCGAGCGCTGCGTTCGTAAGGCGGCTCGCCATTTCGGTTGGAAATTGAAGTTTGGGTGGAAGCGGTGCGGGAAAATACGCCAGATATGCGCCACTCGGCCCGGTCGCGCTGACGAGGGTGCCAGGAGACTTTTTTGTGAAGTCGATCCGTTTCATCAGTCAGCCTTGTCGTGATTTATGACGAATTCCGCCTTACTGTAGTCGGCTCCAGTCGCACACGATCTTGGTGTATTTTTTCGAGAAAACTCCACAAGACGTCTAGATAGCTTCTCAATTTTCGATAAGGCTCAAACCCAACCGGTCGAATTTTTTTCCGGCGCAGGCTCTGCTTTGAGTGTTGCATCCTCGACCGCATTACCTACCGCGCGTTTTCAACTTTAGGAGGCCGTCAATGAGGAAATGGAGCATCGTCGCTCGGACCGCAGGATTGACTCTCGCGGTTCTTGCCGGACTGGGACTCGGAGCCACCCCCATGGCACGCGCGGAAAAGGCTTCCGCTGATACCACAGACACCAACCTCGCCGCCTTCTTCCAGTCCTACCTCGACAAAGGGTTCGCAGCCGAACCCCTGACCGCGACACACCTGGGCGACCATCGTTTCGACGACAAGCTCGATGACATCTCTCCCGAAGCGCGCGCGTCCCGAAACAAACTCGATCGCGCCACGCTTGCCGAGCTGGTCAAGACGTTCGACCCCGCGACCCTCTCGCGTGATGGTCGGATCGATTTCGAGATCTTCCGGCATAGCCTCGAAACCTCGATCTGGATGGTTGAGCATTTCAAGCCCTTCGAAGACGACCCTCGTGTCTACGGCGATTACCTGACAGAGAGCGTCTATCTGCTGTTCACTCAGTCCACATTGCCCAAGGCGACGAACCTTAAAAATGCCCTGGCGCGCATGGCGATAGTTCCCAAAATCGTCGAGTCGGCGCGCTCGACGATCAAGAATCCCCCTCGCGTGAAGACCGAGACCGCCATCCGGCAGACTCAGGGGGCCATCGCGTTCTACTCCGACGACATCTATTCCTTGTCGGGCAGCCCGAGAGGCCAGGGGGAACTCGCCGATAAAGCCGCGACGATCGTCAAGGGGCTCGAATCGCACTTGAAGTTTTTGAAGGAGGAAGTCCTGCCGCGCTCGACCGACAACTGGCGCGTCGGTCGCGACCTCTTCGTCAAGAAGCTCGAACTTGAACTCGACTCCGGCATCTCGGCCGACGACGTTCTCGCCGAGGCGCTCTCAGAAGCCGAGCGAGTCGAGCGCGAGATGGCGGTGATCGCCCGGCAACTCTGGGGGACGACCTTCCCCGGCGCTGTGGTGCCGACTGACGACCCCGCCGGCCGTCGCGAGATGACCCGTCGC
>JAYVYS010000283.1:0-10089 GCA_043784005.1 Isosphaeraceae bacterium | reverse complement strand
CCCATAAATTCAGCAACCAAGCACCGACACCTGGCAGCGCGTTTCCCAGAAGCCTACCCGGCAAATCTCGACGGCTCTCAACTCGTCGGTGGGTGAGTCGTTACCTCTTCTCCCTTGAGATGAATGAGTTGGTCGCGTAACCGCGCTGCCTCTTCATACTTTTCGCGTTCGACGGCTTTTGCTAGTTGCTGCTCCAGCCGTTCGACCGGTCCAACGGGCCGTTCACTTTCCACGTCGCGACGCAATCGTAGGAGAGAAGTGAGCTCAGGGAAAGTCGCCTCCTCGGCGATCCGATGATAATCATTGAGATACTGGCGGATTGACTCGATCCCCTGATCGATCACCGCCAAAGCCGTCTTGAAATCTCGACGATCCCGCGCTTGATGCGCCAGGGCTCGACTCCGCATCATGACGACGTAAGGCCTGTACTGATCAAACTGCATCTTGTCTTGCGGTCTGGCCGCGTGCTTCACCGCGAACGCGAACAACCTGAGATTTCGCTCGGTGTCACGCACAACGAGGTCGTACCGCTCGAGGTGGAAGGCGGCAAGATAACGATGATAATATTGTAATCCTTCACGCATCAAAGCTATGCATGCTTTTGAATCAAGAACGAAAGAAGCGTCCCGACCAGATCCCTTTATCGCGCCGATCTCATAAAACTCGAGGAGCGACTCTTGGCCTTCGGGGCGCGATCCATCGGGACGTCCCGAGGTTTCCATCTGGATCAGACCGAGGTCGACTCGCATCTGAATCTTGTCGCGCCCGTCGTCCCCAGCCACGATCCTGACTTCCAGATCCTCAGGGTCGTAAGCCCAGCCGCTGAGAATCGAGCTAATATCTTTGCTCAAGGCCACACGCCCCCCATCAAAAAAACTCGGTCATCCGAGCGTAGTCTACTTCGGCCACCTCGGCCTCGACTCGCTTATTTTCTGCGGCAGATGATCTCTCCATTCTTACGAACCTACCGCGTTCAAAGTTCGGCCGCCAGCCGAGCCCCTCAAACAAACAACGCCGGGCGACCCACTCCCAACCCAAAAAGGAGGGGGGTCGCGCGGCGTCGGTTTGGTGACGCGGCTCAGGTTGGAGAAGACAAAAAGAAGCGCTTCGGGGTCGCTTTCAAAGCTCGTTGCCGTCATGAATCATCGGCTCGAGCTCTTTCGTATTTCGCTCGACCGCCAGCACAATCGTCCGCTCCTCGACGCCGTCGGGGCTCGCGGCCACCGCCGGGATAATCTGTCGGCAGTCAGGTAGGCTGAACCGGACGGTGAACGTGCCGTCCGGCCTAAGTTGAACTGGTTCTCCCTGCAGGGTCACTCTTGCATTTGGCTCAGTACAACCGTAGACAATCAACTCGGCATCGATCTCGAAGTGAAAATCGCGCCCGAGCGAGGGCAAGGCTCCCGTTCCGAGGCTCTGAAGCGATAGAGTATGCATGGGCCGCCGGAGCCGCTCCTCGAACAACTCACGAAGGTCGCTTGAGACCGCGGTAGGACTCGAGCCACCTGACTGGCTGTATATCTTTTGAAATTGCTCCTGAACACTTGCCCAGTTCTCGTCGATCGCATCAGAAACACCCGCCTTGGGTGTGCTCACGACGTTGGAACGAGCCAAGACAAAGAATTTGCCTCGGCGGGAGAGATAGCCGATGTCGATCCGGAACGAGCGCGGAGGGGCGGAAACGTCGATGTACCAATTGTTGACGCCCCCGTGGATCTCGATATCACGGATGTGCCGTTCCGACGCGGAGGTGGTGTCTTCACTTGTGACATCCATCAGCCGAAGGATCGGCCTGGCCGTGTGCCATTCCTGGCCGAGAGCCGCTTGCGCCCTCGCATACGTAGAACGGCTCAGTTCCCAGTAGACATGGAGCCAATACGAATCACGCACCATGGCGATGATTCGATCCTTCACGCAGGCGTGAACCAGCGATCTGCTTGGTAAAGGGGCGAGAGTGCGGGTGGCGGGAGCCGGCGTCGAGACGGCTGATCGTTTCGAAGAAACGGCCGGTGCAGCCGGGAGCTTGGCGGCGGCCTTGCTCCCCTTCTTAGCGGATGGGGCGACCGTCAAGGCACGGATCAACTGATCCTTGCGCATGGCGTGCCAGCCCACGATCCCTTCATCCTTGGCCAACTGTGCCAGATATCTTTTGTTACAATTCTTAAGCGATTCGACGGTCATGCGGAGCCACTCCGTCTCCATCCACGGCTCAAGCTGGGGCCGGGGATCGGACAAGGAACGCGGGTTTCATCCCTGAGTGGACCGATCCGGAAAACTCCATGCGTCCCGGACTGAGAAGCACATCCAGTCGCCAGCGTCGAGAGATCAATGCATCCGCCCCTAAAGCCGCCCCCTTAACACAAAAAACGGCTGCCAGCCCGCAAGATCACGAGGTGACGCCGCAAATCGGATTAGTCGGGCTCTAAGTGCGAGAGTGAACACATAGCTGGTCCCCGCACTGGCTCGAACCGGACTCACAGAGTTCATGACGAATAACCGATTAGGTCGTAACAAATACCTCACTGACTGTCAATGAGAATTTCAACGTAAAGTGTCCATTCGCGGACATGTATTGAGGCTTGTAACGAGTGAGATACCGATAACGAATTTGTCAGGCGATGATTCAAATGACCGGCGAAGTTACGGGGATTCCCGCATCCAACAGGAAGTTTGTGAAATTTTTCCCGAAGGAGCGTACTGGACCGTTGACACGGAGTTTGCGATGGGTATAACTTTGACCCAAGCGGTTTTACGCTCGCCTTAGCTTTCTCCGATTGCCAAGTAACGCCCTCCCTATTTATTCGATTTGAAAAAGTAGGACTCGTATTTGGTGAGTTGGCGGGCAGTTGGGAGTCGTGCGTGACTCGTCCTCTGAAGCCGCGTTCCAGTCTTTCAGCGGGAATGTATTGGGCCTCACGGATCTCCACCGTGGGTCTGATGTTCGTTCTTCCCTCGCTAATTGGCGTGCTGCTGGATCGTTGGGCGAACACGACTCCTTATTTTATACTGGCAGGATCCGTCAGCGGTTTTTTTGTCGGGATGATGGGAATCCTCCAGATTGCTCGCGAAGGTCGTCATCACTAATCGGCCGGTTCATTCAAGAATTGTTCAAAACGCTGCGAGATTAAAAGCTCACTTCCGACAAACTTCACCCATGCGTCGCCGAGAACAACCGAGATTTTCCAACAATGGCCGCACACGGCGACAATCCTCTTAGCCACGTTGTTGACCATAATACGCTGGAATTCCCCTGGTATCCCCAGGCCTGGGAAGTCGCCTTGCCACGGTTCGCGGGTTTCCAGCTCACACGTTTCATGGTCACGGAACTGATCGCGGCTGTGCTCGTCGCCTTGGTCGTCATTCCCTTGGCCCGGCACGTGGCCCGACACCACGTCTCTCGGGGCTGGTTCATGAATATGTTCGAGGCGATCATTCTTTATTTACGTGATAATGTCGCCCGACCGGCGATCGGGGGACACGGGGCCGACGCCTTCATGCCCTATCTCTGGACCGTCTTCTTTTTCATTCTGTTTAATAACCTGCTCGGCTTGATTCCCGGGCTCGCGTCCGCGACAGGCAATGCGAACGTCACGGTCGTGCTCGCACTCATGACCCTGGTGACGGTCATCCTCGCGGGAATGCGAGAAATGGGCGCTGCCGGTTTCTGGATCGGGATCGTGCCGCATCTCGACGTTCCGCCTTGGCTTAAACCCTTCTTGTGGGGCTTGATGTTTGTGATCGAAGTGGCCGGACTCTTCATCCGCCACGCTGTACTCGCAGTGCGTCTTTTCGCCAACATGCTTGCCGGCCATATCGTGCTGGCGGTAATCCTCGGCTTTATCGTGATGGCAAAGGGAGTGGCTTTCTATCCCGTGGCCACCGCGAGCGTCCTCGGCGTGATCGCGTTGAGTCTCCTCGAGCTATTCGTAGCATTTTTACAGGCCTATATCTTCACGTTCCTGTCAGCGCTCTTTATCGGATCGGCCGTTCATCCGCACTGATCCTCGCCCTTCGGGACGGGATCGAGCCGGCGTTTTGACGGCCAAGCGGGCGAACGCATGCCAGCCATCGCTCTCAGTCAGCTTTCTTGATCGACCGGGTCGGGGGCGTCCCCCTGCCCTTTGACGGCGGGCCGGAAAAACGGCTCCGCGGCGTCTCTCCAGAGTGTGACCATCCAGGAGTCCAGGGTCCGATGAAATTCGCCAAGACCGCCTTTATCGCCGCCGCACTGCTTTTTCTCGCGCAGGGCACCGCGTTCGCGCAGAAGTTTGAACCCACGACAGTGACCGATGCAGCGCGGATCGCGGCGGCAGGCCAGGCCAAGTACGCTTTCTCGGACATGAGGGCCATCGGCGTGGGCTTGATCATTATCGGCGCCGCCATGGGTATCGGCGGCCTCGCCAAATCAGCCGTTGAGAGCATGGCGCGCCAGCCCGAGGCAGCCGCCAATATCCAGACAGCCATGATCATCGCCGCCGCGCTCATTGAGGGAGTGACGTTCTTCGCACTCATTATCGTGATGCTGTTCGTCTCGACATACTGATGCAAACTTGCGGCGAGGGGCGAGTCGTCAAAACGCCCACCAACGCCCCTTGCGTTTATTTTGACTTGAACGATCGATCTTCGACTCCTTTTGAGGCAGACACCCCTATGCCCCGGCAACCGAAACCGGCCCTCGGAACCGGATTGCTGTATTTCGCCGTGTGCCTGACTTTGGTGATCGGTCTTGCGCCGCGTGTAAGCTCCGCGATTGAAGCGCAGACTCCTGCCAAGACTGCGGAGCACGGTGACGTCCATGCCGCAAAGTCACCGATCGAGTCGGCCAAGGAATTTATTGAGAGCCACGAGAGTATACACGAGCCTGATATCCTTGAGCCTCAGCCTTCCCTGGCGATCTGGACTGTCGTGGTCTTTCTCGGCCTTCTCTTTGTGCTCGGCAGGTTTGCTTGGAAGCCGCTGCTTCAGGCGCTTCATCAACGGGAAGAGCATCTTGAGCATGTTTTACTCGAGACGGAACGAGCGCGGAACGAAGGCGAGCAGCTTCTCCTCGAGCACCGTCGCCGCCTTGCCGCCGCGGAAGAGCAGGTCAAGGCTCTGATCGACGACGCTCGAAAAAACGCACAAATCGCCGCCGACGACATTGTCAAGAAGGCCCAGGCCGAGGCCGAGCAATCCAAAACCCGTGCCGAACGCGATATCGCGACCGCCCGCGATCAGGCTCTTTCTGAAATCTGGTCGAAAACCGCCAATCTCTCGGTCTCGGTGGCGGGCCGTGTTCTCGGCAAGCAATTGTCGGAGGACGACCACCGTCGCTTGATCGATTCGGCGATTGCCGAGCTTCCCTTTGTCGGCGGCTCGGTCAACGGTCAAGGGGGTCACGCCGCATGACCTCCGCCGCAACAGAAGATTTCTCTGAGGGCCATGTCAGGCTGGTCTCACGAGTCTTTGACGAGAAGGCGACCGAACTCTCGCGCACATATGCAGATGCCCTGGTCAATGCCGCGGACAGCGAGGGCCAGGCTCAAGAGGTTCTCGACGAGCTCGCGGCGATCCGCGACGCGGTCTTTCGCCAATTCCCGGCGTTCGAGGAGATGATGAGTTCTCCGCTCCGATCGCCAGCCGACAAGGATCGGATCATCACTCTGGCTTTTGACGGACGGGCGCTGCCCACCTCCGTTAATTTTCTCCGCGTTTTGAACCGGCACGGGCGCCTCGAGCTTCTCGGACCTTCCCTCCAGGAGGCGCGCGCTGCCTGGGACCGCCGCCAAAACAAACGCCCCGTCACGGTACGATCGGCGGTGCCTCTCTCGGACGACCAGCAGAACGCGCTGCGTGATCGTCTGGCGCGTGACTTGAACGCCCTTCCGGTGCTTCATCTGGAAGTGGATTCCTCCTTGATCGGAGGACTTGTGGTCCAGGTTGGAGACCACGTCTTCGACTCCTCGGTTCGCAACCGACTGGAACAGCTCCGGCAACGTCTCATCGAAGGAAAGACGCATGAAATTCAGAGCCGACGAGATCACTTCAGTCATTCAGAATGAGATCGAGCAGTTCCAGTCCGAGGTCACCCGCTCCGAGGTCGGCCGCGTTCTCGAGGTTGGCGACGGCATCGCGCGTGTTCACGGGCTCTCGGGCGTGATGACCGGTGAAATGGTCGCGTTTGAGAACGGCGTCAAGGGATTGGCCTTCAACCTCGAAGAATCGTCGGTCGGTATCATCATCCTCGGCGAGTATACAAGCATACACGAAGGCGAACTGGTCACGGCCACGGGCGAACTCTTGCGCGTCCCTGTTGGTGAGGCGCTGGTCGGCCGCGTGGTCGACCCGCTCGGCCGGCCGATGGACAACAAGGGGCCGATCGTCACCGCGTTTTCTCGCGCCGTTGAATCCCAGGCTCCAGGCATCGCCGATCGTCAACCCGTCGACGAGCCGATGCAGACCGGGATCAAGGCCATTGATGCGATGACCCCGATCGGCCGAGGCCAGCGTGAGCTGATCATTGGAGACCGCAAGACGGGCAAGACCGCGATCGCGATCGACACCATCCTCAGCCAGAAGGGTCAAGGCGTCATCTGCGTCTATGTCGCGGTCGCTCAGAAAGAGTCGACGACCGCCAGCATCGTCGACATTCTCCGCCGTCACGGCGCGATGGACTACACCATTGTCGTGGCTGCCGGCGCCAGTGCTCCCGCCTCGCTGCAATACATCGCTCCCTATGCCGGCTGCGCCATGAGCGAATACTTCATGTACGAAAAGGGGGGTGCCACCCTCTGCGTATACGACGACCTCTCGAAACAAGCCGTCGCCTACCGCGAACTCTCTCTCCTGCTCCGCCGCCCGCCAGGCCGTGAAGCCTACCCCGGCGACGTCTTCTACGCCCACTCACGCCTCCTGGAACGCTCGGCCAAGCTCGCCAACAAGTATGTGATCCTCCCCGAATCACACTCTCAAGCCAGTGTGACGGAAGATCAAGGAGTCAACAAGAAAGTCTACATCGGCGTCCCTGGCCTGGAGGAGGCGAATCACGACATCAAGTCGCACTATGCGACCGGCCATAAAGTGCTGAAGACCAGCACCTCCGGTGGTTCTCAAACGGCACTGCCGCTGATCGAGACGCTTGAAGGCGAAGTCTCGGCATACATCCCAACGAACGTGATCTCGATTACCGACGGCCAGATTTACCTCCAACCCGACCTCTTCTTTGCGGGCGTCCGGCCAGCCGTCGACGTGGGCATCAGCGTGTCTCGGGTCGGCGGCAAAGCTCAGATCCCCGCCATGAAGAAGGTGGCGGGCGGCCTCAGGCTCGACCTCGCGGCCTTCCGCGAGCTCGAAGCGTTCGCTCAGCTTGGAACCGACCTCGACAAGGCCACTCAGCAACAGCTCGACCGCGGCTACCGCATGGTCGAGCTCCTGAAACAGCCGCAGTACCAACCGATGCCGGTCGTCGAGCAGGTGATGAGCATTTACGCCGGCTCCGAAGGTTACCTCGACGAAGTCCCTTTGAAGGAAGTGTCGCGTTGGGAAGCCGAATTCCTCGCCTTCGTTCGCGACCAGAAGCCTCAGCTTCGCGAAGCCCTCTCTCGCGAGAAAAAGCTAACCGACTCGATCCTCGCCGACCTGAAAGCAGCCCTTAACGCGTTCAAGACCCGTTTCCGGTCCTCGACGCCCGCAAAGGCTGCCGCGGGCGCCTCGGCCTGAACCCTGGCGCAAGTCTTCGTATTGACCCATCCCCGCCTCTCCTGCTCGCACAGCAAAGGGGCGGAAGCCTTCATTCGATGGCCCTCTTCCTTGACGTTCGACCGCAACGCGAGACCCACAGATGGCCAAGGCCCGAGCAATCGTCAAGCGCCGCAAATCGGTGCAGAATATTCGCAAGATCACCCGGACGATGGAGCTGATCGCCACCGCCAGGTTCAAGAAGGCTCTCGATCGCGCCACCGAAGCCGAAGCCTACACCCGCAAGATCGCCGAACTGGTTGAGGACCTCGGAACCACTTCCACCGAAGTCTCGCACCCGCTTCTTGAAGCACGCCCAACCGTCAAGAAGTCTCTCTTGTTGATCTTGACCAGCAACCGAGGACTCGCCGGCGGATACAACGGCAACGTCCTTCGAGCAGGCTGGCGTACTTTCCAAGACTACGAAGCCGAGGGGATCACCCCGGCCGTCGAAGTCTCTGGAAAACGAGGCATCAACTACTGCAAGTTCCGAAACTTGCATGTCGACGCCACGTTCACCCACTTCGAGGATCGTCCCCAGTTCGATGAGGTTGAAGTTCTTGGCAACCGATACATCAGCATGTTCATCCGTGGTGAAATTGACCGGCTCGACGTCGTCTACACTCAATTCATCAACGTCGCCAGACAACAGGCCGTCGTCCAGACGCTCCTCCCCATGACCGCCTCCCAGGTAGGCGATTCAAGCCCCTCGATTCGCCAGTCCAAAGCGGCTGCCTCGGCTGCGGGGCCAACGGCCGTCCGAGGCGAGCGAGTCCCCTATGAGTTCGTACCCGACCCCAAAAGCATCCTCGAGGAAATCGTCCCTGTCTCGTTCAAGGTTCGGCTCTTCAAGTGCTTCCTGGACGCTGCGGTGAGCGAGCAGATTTCCCGGATGATCGCCATGCGGGGAGCCACTGAGAACGCTGACGAAATGATCAAGTCGCTCACCCGGCTCTACAACCGCGCTCGACAGGCTCAGATCACCCGGGAGCTCGCTGAGATTATCGGCGGAGCCGCCGCTCTCGAATAAGAGTCTTAGGCTAGCGCTTTCACAAAATTCCTTGCCTCGTCTCCGCGTTATCTGCGGTGAATTCTTCTTCAATGAGGGGACCAACAGCCCATGGCCACCGCAACGACGACCGGACGGATTGCCCAGGTGATCGGCTCGACCTTCGACGCCGAGTTTGAGGAAGGGCACCTTCCCGAGATTTATAACGCTCTCACGATCGACGCCAACGAAAAAGGGATCACGATCAACCTGACCGGCGAAGTGCAGCAGCACCTCGGCGGCAACCGTGTTCGTTGCGTCGCCCTCGGCTCGACCGACGGCCTCGTTCGCGGCATGGCTGTCGTTGACACGGGTGGACCAGTCAGCGTACCCGTCGGCAAGGAGACGCTCGGGCGTGTCTTCAACCTCCTTGGCCATCCGATCGACGGCCGAGGCGAGGTAACCACTGCGGAACGCTGGCCGATCCACCGCAAGGCTCCCCCCTTCGATACTCTCTCACCCAAGACCGAAGCGTTCGAGACCGGCATCAAGGTCGTCGATCTGCTGACGCCCTTCGTCCGTGGCGGCAAGATCGGCCTCTTTGGCGGCGCCGGCCTTGGCAAAACCGTCATCCTCCAGGAGTTGATCGCCCGCATCGCCCGCGTACACAGCGGCTACTCAGTCTTTGCCGGAGTTGGCGAGCGAACCCGGGAAGGGAACGACCTCTGGCTCGAAATGCAAGAAACAAAGGTCGGCGCCACTGGCAAGTCGGTCATCGATAGCACCGTGATGTGTTTCGGCCAGATGAACGAACCCCCGGGCGCTCGCCTCCGCGTCGCTCTTTCCGCCCTCACCATGGCAGAGTGGTTTCGAGATTCCACCGGCGCTGACACCCTCTTGTTCATCGACAACATCTTCCGGTTCAGCCAGGCTGGCTCCGAAGTTTCCGCGCTCCTCGGCCGGATGCCCTCAAACGTCGGCTACCAGCCCACGCTCGCAACCGAGATGGGCGCCCTCCAGGAGCGAATCACCTCGACCAGCACCGGCGCCATCACTTCCGTGCAGGCTGTCTACGTACCCGCTGACGACCTCACGGACCCTGCTCCGGCGACAACCTTCGGCTTCCTGGACGCCTTCATCTCTCTTCAGCGCTCGATCGCCGAGAAAGGCATCTTCCCGGCCGTCGACCCCCTCGGCTCAACTTCCCGAATTCTCGACGCCCAGTACGTCGGCCAGGAACATTACGACGTCGCTCGACGCGTTCAGTCCATTCTTCAACGCTACCGGGAACTTCGCGACATCATCGCCATTCTCGGCGTCGACGAGCTCTCCGAGGAAGATAAAGTCATTGTTCATCGTGCCCGCCGAATCGAACGGTTCTTTTC